>DDOT01000048.1:0-8004 GCA_002341815.1 Thiobacillus sp. UBA2487
AATAAGCCGGGTCAATTGACGGATGACGAATTTACCATGATGAAGTCCCATCCGTTGCGTGGATGGGAGGTGTTGCGCCAATCGGGTGTCACCGACGACATTGTGTTGGATGTTTGTTTGCACCATCATGAGCGGGTAGATGGCCGTGGTTATCCGGATGGTTTGTCTGGTGAGGCATTGACGTTGTATGCTCGCATGGGGGCGGTGTGTGACGTGTATGATGCCGTCACATCAAACCGTTGTTACAAACCCGGATGGCCGCCTGCTGAAGCGTTGCGTAAAATGGCGAGTTGGCAGGATGGTCATTTTGATGACCGTATATTTAAAGCCTTTGTCAAAACCATCGGGATTTATCCGGTCGGCAGCATGGTTAAGTTGCGTTCTAATCGTATGGCCGTGGTCGTGGACCAATCGGGGCGCAGTTTGTTGCAACCCGTGGTAAAGGTGTTTTTTTCGGTGGCATCTAAAGTACCCATTCCGGTTGAACGCATCGATCTTTCTTTGGCAGGCGATGCAGTGGAAAGTGTGGAAGACCCGGTTGCATGGGGCTTGGATATCAGTCGTCTAGGTTCGTGACAGGGGCTTCGGCGGGCAGGCTGGTGTCCTGGTGTCGCCCGGCAATACTGGCGTTGCCCACCAGCCAGTGCAGTATGCCAATCACCAGCAATGCCGCCAAAATAAGTCCGTATTGCAATGGATCAAACATGTCATCCGTGGATTTTTGCGAGGTGGCCAGCAGTACCGGCTTGGTTATGATTTGCCTGAGCAGGGTGATCATGGCCACCTCGATAAACACGCGAACATGAAATACCCCCCTGAGCAAATAACCGATTTCGGCAGAAATCAAGCTGGATAGCGTCCATACCAAAAACAGTGTGCCAAGTGACTGCAAAAACCCTGTGACCAAGTGATTGTTAAGCACAGACTCCCGAACTTCGATACTGAATTGCCAAATCACCATGCCGCTTGCTACCACCAAGGCGACGGCCAACGCAACGTGTAGCAAGCGGTTGAAGCGGGTTAATGCCTTGATCAGCGTGGTTTCAAACATACCGGGATTCTCTCGATGCTTATTTGACGCGCATGCCTGGTTGTGCACCGGTATCCGGCGACAGAATGAATAATCCCGGTCCTTCACCAGAGGCCGCCAGCACCATGCCTTCGGACAGGCCGAATTTCATTTTGCGTGGTGCGAGGTTGGCCACCATCACCGTCAGCCGTCCAATCAGATTGGCGGGATCGTAGGCGGATTTTATGCCGGCGAATACATTGCGTGGCCGGTCTTCGCCGATATCCAGTGTGAGTCGGATCAGTTTTTCTGCGCCTTCCACGTGTTCGGCATTGGCAATGCGAGCAATGCGTAAGTCAATTTTCGTAAAATCGTCAATGCTGATAAAGGCGTTATTATCAGTTGCAGGTGTATCAGAGGCTTTTTGCATGGTTTTTTCGCTGGGTTGTAAGGGGGTTGTTGGCTGGGCTTGAGACGCATTGGCAGCCAGCATCGCATCGATCTGGCTTTGTTCAACACGGGTCATCAGGTGCTGATAGGGGCGAATGGTGTGACCGGTGAGCAGGTGATGCGCATCTTGCCAGTGCAAGGGCGGGATGTCGAGGAAGTACTCGACCTGTTCGGCCAGTGCGGGCAGAATGGGTTTTAAATACAGGGTTAGCAAGCGAAACAGATTCAGGCTGATGCTGCACACGTCATGCAGCGCCGATTCTTGTCCTTCTTGACGCGCCATATCCCAAGGCTTGCGGTCATTCACATATTGATTGGCCAGATCAGCCAAGTGCATGATGTCGCGAACGGCGCGACCATAGTCCAGGTTTTCGTAATGCTCGGCAATGCTGTCCGCGGCTTGTTGTACATCGTTCAGCAAGTCAAGATCGGGCAGTTGGCCGGACAATTGTCCATTGAAGCGTTTACTGATGAAACCGGCGGTACGGCTGGCGATATTGACAAATTTGCCCACCAGATCGCTGTTGACGCGCGCGGTAAAATCGGACAGGTTAAGATCGATATCTTCCATACTGCCGTTGATCTTGCCGGCGAAATAGTAACGCAGCCATTCCGGGTTCAGTTTGTTGTCCAAATAGCTGCCGGCTGTGATGAATGTTCCGCGCGATTTGGACATTTTTGCACCGTTTACCGTGACAAAGCCGTGTACATGCAAACGGGTGGGGGTGCGGTAGTTCGCGCTGTGCAACATGGCCGGCCAAAACAAGGCATGGAAATATAAAATGTCTTTGCCGATAAAGTGGTGCAGTTCGGTGTCATGGCCTGGATTCCACCACGCATCAAAATCCAGCCCCTGTTCGCGCGCCAGTTTCAGGGAGCTACCCATGTAACCAACCGGTGCATCCAGCCAGACATAAAAAAACTTGCCCGGTGCATCAGGTATTTCAAACCCGAAATAGGGGGCATCGCGTGAAATGTCCCAGTTTTGCAAACCTGCACCAAACCATTCGTCCAATTTGTTGGCGGCTTCTTTTTGCAAGGTGCCCGATCGGGTCCACTGTTGCAGAAAATCAGCGCAGTCGGCCAGTTTGAAAAAATAATGTTCGGATGCTTTGCGGACGGGTGGTGTGCCGGACAGCGCAGAAACCGGATTGATCAGGTCAGTAGGGGAATACGTGGCGCCGCAGGCTTCGCAGTTATCGCCATATTGATCGGCAGCACCACAGCGAGGGCATTGGCCTTTGATGAACCGATCCGGCAAAAACATGGACTTGCTGGCGTCATAGTATTGCTCGATGGTATGGCTTTCGATCAGTCCGGCATCGCGCAGTTTGAGATAAACATCACGCACCATGGCGCGGTTTTCATCAGCATGGGTAGAATGGTAACAGTCATGGGCGATATGGAAACCGCGAAAGTCGCGCAGGTGCTCTTCATGCACGCGACTGATCAACGCTTCTGGCGAAATGCCTTCGCTTTGTGCGCGCAGCATGATCGGGGTGCCGTGGGTGTCATCAGCACAGACGTAATAACACTGATTACCTTGCATTTTTTGGAAACGAACCCAAATATCGGTCTGAATGTGTTCGATCATGTGGCCGAGGTGGATAGAACCGTTGGCATAAGGCAAGGCTGAGGTTACAAGAATATTTCTGGTCATTTTTTTATCATTTTCAGGTTATTTGATGTCGGCAATCAGGTAAACAGCCAGCAGCACGCCGAGCACAGCCAGCGCGAGGGTAGCCAAGACCGGCATGTTAACCAGATAGCCTGACGGGATTTCGATAGGGCGAAATGTGCGCAAGACCCGTCGGTATTGTAATGAAGAAATCAGGGCGATCGCTGCACCGATGGTGATGAAACTGATTCCGATCCAGAACGACGGGCCATGTGGATTGTGATTGGCATCCATATTGGGTGCCAGCATGCGCAGCACCAGTGCAAAGCGTTCAATCATGAAGCCGAAGCCCATCAAGGTCAGACTGGTGCGATTCCATGCCAGCAGCGTTCGCTCAGCGGCGAAAAACACCCGTGGATCGTTGAGATCGGACATGGTTCAGTTTTTCAGTAACTGATCGAGCACAAAAGGCAGAATGCCGCCACTGCGGTAATAATCGGCTTCTATCGGTGTGTCGATACGCAGGGTGAGCGGTATGGTGTCTTGTTGTCCGTTGGTGCGACGGATGACCAGCAACACGTCTTGTTGCGGTGTAATGCCGGCTTCAAGCCCAAACAGGTCAAATATTTCTGTGCCATCCAGATGGAGCGATTCAACACTGGTGCCCGGCTTGAACTGACAGGGCAATACCCCCATGCCGGCCAGATTGGCGCGGTGAATACGCTCGAAGCTGCGTGCAATCACCGCACGCACGCCTTGCAGGCGAGTGCCTTTGGCTGCCCAGTCACGCGATGAACCGGTACCATACTCTTCACCTGCAAAAATAAACAGCGGGGTGTGATGCTGCTGGTAGTGCATGGCCGCATCATAGATGGGCATGGGCTTGTTGTCGGGTTGGTATACGGTGACGCCACCTTCTGTGCCCGGCGCCATCAGGTTGCGAATGCGAACATTGGCAAATGTACCACGCATCATGACCTCATGATTGCCGCGCCGCGCGCCATAGCTGTTGAAATCGGTTTTTTTGACACCATGTGCCAACAGGTACAGACCGGCGGGGGAGTCTGCTTTGATGGAGCCGGCCGGGCTGATGTGGTCAGTGGTGACTGAGTCGCCAAACATGGCAAGCGGACGCGCGTGGCGGATGTCGCCAAGCGCGTGGGCTTCCATGTCGAAAAAGGGCGGTTGCTGGATATAGGTTGAGTCATGGTCCCATGTATAAACATCACCGCTTGGCGCTGGTACGGCGGCCCATAGCGGATTGTCGGCATTCAGGTCTGCGTAGCGTGCACGGTAACTGGCCGGGTTGGTAGCCGTGTGCATGACGGCGGCAATTTCTTCCGCGCTTGGCCAGATGTCTGCCAGATATACCGGATTCCCATGGGGATCGGTGCCCAGCGATTGCGTGGTAAGGTCAACGGTGACATTGCCGGCAATAGCGCTGGCAACAACCAGCGGTGGGCTCATCAGGTAGTTGGCCTTGACATTTTGGTGAACCCGCGCTTCAAAGTTGCGATTGCCGGACAATACGGCTGCCGCGACCAGATCGTGATCGGTAATGGCCGTTTCAATGTCGGCGGGAAGTGGCCCGGAGTTGCCGATGCATGTGGTACAACCATACCCGACCAATTTGAAACCCAGTTCAGCCAGCGGTTCAAGCAGTCCTGCTGCGGTTAGATAATCGGCCACCACACGGGAACCGGGAGCCAGTGAGGTTTTGACATGTGCAGGTACTTTCAGCCCGCGATTGACCGCTTTTTGCGCCAGCAATCCAGCGGCCAGCATGACGCTGGGGTTGGAGGTGTTGGTGCACGAGGTAATGGCAGCAATCACAATATCGCCATGACGCAATGGACTATTGCTGACGGGCACAGTTTTTCCCCAGCCACCATCGGCGACCGGTTTGGTTAATGATTCAGCAAATGAACGGGAAACGTCGGTCAGGTTGATGCGATCTTGTGGGCGACGCGGGCCGGCAACCGATGGCTCAACGCTCGACAGGTCGAGTTCAATGGTTTGTGAATAATCGCACTGTCCTGCGGTTGGCATACCAAACAATCCCTGTGCGGTAAAGTAGTTGCGCAGGGTGGCGACGTGCTGTGTATCACGACCGGTTGCCAGGTAATAATTGCAAGTGGTTTCATCAATCGGGAAAAAGCCCATGGTGGCGCCGTACTCGGGTGCCATATTGGCGATGGTGGCACGATCGGGTAGCGAGAGGGCGGCAGCGCCTGCGCCAAAAAACTCGACAAATTTGCCAACCACCTTGGCACGACGCAGTAATTCGGTGAGTGTCAATACCACATCGGTGGCCGTAACCCCGGCGCGTACGCTGCCTTTCAGATTCACCCCGACCACATCAGGGGTCAGGAAATAAACGGGTTGCCCGAGCATGGCCGCTTCGGCCTCAATACCGCCCACCCCCCAAGCCACAATTCCCAATCCATTGATCATGGTGGTATGGGAGTCGGTGCCTACCAAGGTGTCCGGGTACACCATACCATCTTTTTCCATGATGCCTTGTGCCAGATATTCCATGTTGACCTGATGCACAATGCCAATGCCTGGTGGCACCACCTTGAATGTTTTGAAGGCTTGCATGCCCCATTTGAGAAATTGATAGCGTTCGCGGTTGCGTTCGAATTCAAGCGCCATGTTTTGTTGCACGGCATCGCTTCGATTAAACACATCGACCTGCACCGAGTGATCTACCACCATGTCAACCGGCACCAACGGTTCGATCAATCCCGGATTTTTGCCACGTCTGGCTGCAGTGGAGCGCATGGCTGCCAAATCAGCCAGCAAGGGTACGCCGGTAAAATCCTGCAATAGCACCCGTGCAACGGTAAACGGGATTTCTTCGGTTCGGCTGGCTTGGGGTTGCCAGTCACACAGTTGGCGCACATGCTGTTCGGTGATTTTTTGGCCATCGCAATGGCGCAGCACAGACTCAAGCACAATTCGTAAGGATACCGGCAGGCGAGAGATGTTGCCCAAGCCGGCTGCTTCGAGGGCGGGTAATGCGTGATAATGCGCTAAACTACCGTCACCACGTTGGAAGGTAGACAGGGTGTTGAATGTATTTTGGCTCATGGCGTCGTAAAGGGCAGACTGAAAACCCTTCCGATTTTATAGCAAATCGGGGGTTGTTGGGTTGGCTTGTATGAAAAACTTAACCCGATCTTTTCATGAATTCGCGTGATGATCACGCAGCATTTTGTTACAGAGTGGAATTTTATGAAAGCGTGGTGTCGTTATTCATACGCCCAATTGAATACAATTTCCATAGGGAACGCAAGTGAGGGCGCGCGTTAATGTATGAAAAGATCGGGNNACAAAAGGCAAGTGAGGGCACGCGAATTCATGAAAAGATCGGGTTAAGGCGTCAACGGTGCAATTTGTCCTGTTGACGCCTGCGGCACGATAACCCGATGAAAAGATCAGGATAAAAAAGAGCGAGGTGATTATCGATACTGCCCGATGTATTGTTTTTCAAACCACATCTTGGCCCAATGAAACAGGCGCAGTGGTGGCAGAATAAATGCATGTTTGGCATTATGGAAAACCAGCGTGCCGGTTTTTCCGTCGTCAATGATGCAAACCAATTCGGCCTGCGGTGTGCTGACTGGGGCTTGGTTGTCCAGTTCGCGCAGCATATTGATCGCAGCGGACTTAGCCTGTAAATCAGCCATGTGCGCTTGCTTTGGCAGCCAGTCCGGCCCCGGAAAACTGCCGGCATCACCCGCTACATACGTGCGTTCGAATCCGGTCACCCGACAAAATTCGTCGGCTTGAATAAACCCACCGGCAGATTGAGGAAGCGTTGTGTTGTTGAGCCATGCAGGTCCGGTCATGCCCGGCATAAACAGGATTAAGTCGGCATCAATAGTTCCACCTTCCGTTTCTACGGTATGTTCGGTAAATGCGGTGATTTTGTGACCAAGGTGGGTATTTATATTGCGTTGCTTCATGTGCAACAGCATATTTTGCGCTGCTTTTTCACCCAGGCGTTTGCCGGGTAAGCTGGCCGGGTTGAAAAATGTCAGATTGATGGCAGCGCGTTTGTTTTGTTGGGTTAACCAAGTATCAATGCCAAATAACAATTCAAACATGGGGCCGCCGCGCGCGGCGGATGGTTCAGCGGGGTTGCTGCCAAAGCCGAATGCAATGTTGCCATGTTCAAGTTGCTGAAGTTTTTGGCGGATTGTGTTGGCGGCAGGTATGCCTTCGCACAGGGTGACGGCATGCTCGATGCCAGGCAGCTTTTTCAAAAAGCGACCGCCGGATGCGATCAGCAAGGCATCATTGGCAATATGCTCTTGTTGATCGGTAATCACTACCCGGGCATCGTCTGTCAATCCGGTAACATGGGCCGCTACAAATTTGATGCGGTTACGTGTAAAGAAGTCGTTTAATGGGTGTGTCAGTTGTTGCCCTTCGCGTAAACCGGTAGGAATCCAGATCAGGCTGGGCAAGTAGGTGAATTCGGCTTTGGGTGCTATGACCGTCAGTTGCGCATCAGGTGCATGTTTGCGAATGGTGCGTATTGCGGTTAAGGCGGCAAACCCGCTACCTAAAATGGTAATGTTTGGTTGCTTGGACATTTTGCGGTGCGCTATGTAAAAAACATCATACAAGTAAAACCCAAAATATGGGTATTGTAAAGTTGTTTTTAAGGTATTTGTGACCGCCACTCTTTGAATGGCTTTACCAAACCAACGGTCAGGAAAATGTTGGTCAACTGACTGCTGACTAGTCCGAACTTTTCATAAATTAACAAGTGCCATCGCTTGCCTTTTGTTTTGAATTGAAATTGCATTCCATTCGACGTGCGAATAACGATGCCATGCTTTCATAAAATGTCACTCAGTAACAAAGTCCAGCGTGATCATCACGCGAATTCATGAAATGATCGGGTTAAGTTGAA
>DDOT01000048.1:8065-8497 GCA_002341815.1 Thiobacillus sp. UBA2487
GGGAAACGCCATTTCCAATGCATCACGGTTGTGACCAATTTCCAGAACCAAAATACCTTCCGGATACAAATGGTGTGGTGCTTGTTGCAGAATGCGTCGAATAATGTCCAGACCATCTTCACCGCCGGCCAGTGCCAGAGAGGGTTCTGCCTGGTATTCGGCAGGCAGGGTATCCATGGCGTAACGATCGACATAGGGTGGGTTGCTGACGATTACATCGTAGTGGCGGCCATCGAGTTTGTCGAACAAATCGCTATGAATCAGCTCAATTTGCTCATCCATGTCATATTCGGTGACATTGCGTTGTGCAACAGCCAAAGCATCGGTCGACAAGTCAACCGCATCGATATCAGCGTTGGGGAATGCATCCGCCAATAATATGCTCAAACAACCGGATCCTGTGCACAGGTCAAGTGCGCGCGTGACTTCTTC
>DDOT01000047.1:0-604 GCA_002341815.1 Thiobacillus sp. UBA2487
CGCAGCAAGTGTTCAGCCATATTTTCTGCGGTCGGATTAAACGATACCAACAATACCCCTTGCGGATCCAGCGCTTTTAACGCAGCCGCCAGCGGATGTTCTTGCCAGATCAAAAACCGGTGGTCCCACTCGGCTTCCAGCCATTCACACAACCGATCCTTGATCACGCTGAAGTCCAGCACGCGCCCGATGGCATCGGGGGTGCCCGCCAACTGGAAATGAATCCGATAATTATGTCCATGCAAATGCCGGCACTTGTTCTCATGCCCCCATACCACATGCCCGCAACTGATGTCGTGATAACGACTTGCGCTGATACGGCTCATTCAACAGTCACCGAT
The DNA here is from genome assembly GCA_002341815.1 of Thiobacillus sp. UBA2487. Taxonomy (GTDB): domain Bacteria; phylum Pseudomonadota; class Gammaproteobacteria; order Burkholderiales; family Sulfuriferulaceae; genus Sulfuriferula. The sequence goes on from DDOT01000047.1 coordinate 342, forward strand.
TTGGCAAGATTGCGCGGCTTATCAACATCTGTACCCTTTTGCAGGGCAGCATGATACGCCAGCAATTGCAATGGCACGGTATGCAAGATGGGAGACAACCAACCGGCATGGGCGTGCAATTGAATCTGATGGATACCAGCCCCCGGCTGTACCACTTGGGTATCTTCATCGGTAAACACGTAAAGCTCACCACCGCGCGCGCTGACTTCATGCAAGTTGGACTTGAGTTTATCCAATAACTGATCATTCGGCGCAATCGCCAC
>DDOT01000047.1:656-9114 GCA_002341815.1 Thiobacillus sp. UBA2487
AATATAGGAAATTTCTTTCAGCTTGAGCGCGCCTTCCAACGCTATCGGGTAATGCATGCCACGCCCCAAAAACAAGGCATGATGTTTATTGGTAAACAAAGCCGCCCAAGCGCTGATCGCGGGTTCCAATTCCAGCACTTTACCAACCGCTTGTGGCAATGCGCGCAATTCGTGCATCCAATGCGCTTCATGCGCATCAGACAAGCGCCCCTGCTGTTTGGCCAACAACAAGGTCAGCACAAACAACGCGGCCAATTGGGTGGTAAATGCCTTGGTTGAGGCCACCCCGACCTCCGGTCCGGCTCGCGTAATGAAACGCAAACGCGACGCCCTTACCAGCGACGATTCCGGTACATTACAAATACACAGGGTTTTGTCATGACCCAACGCTTGTGCATGACGCAACGCCGCCAGGGTATCGGCGGTTTCCCCGGATTGAGACAAGGTGATTACCAAGGTTTGCGCGTCCGGGACGCTCTCACGATAGCGGTATTCGCTGGCAATTTCGGCACGGCACGGCAAACCGACCAGCGCCTCAATCCAATAGGTAGCAACTAGCGCCGCATGAAAACTGGTGCCGCACGCCAAAAACAAAACCGATTTACACTGAGCAAAAACCTGCCCGGCTTCCGGCCCAAACAAACCGGGCACCAAATGCTCGCCCATCAACGCATCTTGCAGCGTATCGCTCAGGGCACGCGGCTGTTCATGGATTTCTTTCTGCATAAAATGACGCCAAGGTCCCAGTTCAGCCATCTCGGCCGATAGCTCTGATTCCACGCTTTGTCGATCGACCTGATGGCCATCCACATCTTCAATGCGGATGCTTAGTAACCCGATGTCTGCCAGATCGCCATCTTCCAGATAAATGATGCGTTGGGTTACCGGCAATAAGGCGGAAACGTCTGATGCAACAAAATTTTCTTCTATGCCCAGACCAATCAGCAACGGGCTGCCGCGACGTGCACAAACCAGGCGATGCGGAACCTGTTCTGCCATGACCAGAATGGCGTACGTGCCTTGCAGCCGTTGAATGGTTTTACGCACGGCGAGGCTCAATTCCGTGGTATCTTGCAAATAATGATGCACCAGATGTGCAATCACTTCGGTATCGGTTTGTGACTGAAACACGTAGCCTAAGGCTTGCAGTTCTGCGCGCAAATTCTCGTGATTTTCGATGATGCCGTTATGCACCACAGCCACCTGATCATGGCTGGTGTGCGGATGTGCATTGTCTTCGCTCGGCACGCCATGGGTGGCCCACCGGGTATGGGCGATGCCACATTCCCCTTCCAAATGCTGCTGACGCGCGGCCTCCGCCAAACTGGCCACCCGCCCGACACTACGCACACGCTGCAACCCCTGTTGATTGATCGCCAATCCGGCAGAATCATAACCGCGATATTCCAGCCGACGCAGTCCCTCCAGCAAAATCGGCACCACATTGCGTTGGGCAACCGCCCCAATCACGCCACACATGACTTTATTTTCCTTTTTTGGTTGGTCGCACCCAAGTTGGGTGGGTGAGCTGACGGGCACGCGCAATACTCAGCTTGCCGGCCGGCGCATCTTTGTTGATGGTAGAGCCAGCCGCAATGGTAGCATCATCGCCGATGACCACGGGCGCTATCAGCTCGCTGCCTGAGCCGATAAACGCACCATTGCCTATCGTGGTGCGATATTTATTCACCCCGTCATAGTTCACCGTGATGGTGCCCGCACCAATATTGACGCCATGGCCGACCGTCGCATCACCAACATAAGACAGGTGATTGATTTTACTGCCATATTCAACCTGACTGTTTTTAACTTCTACAAAATTACCGATATGAACGTGCGCTGCCAGACGGGTATCCGGACGGATTCTGGCAAACGGCCCAATGTGGGCATTTTCGCCAATTTCTGCGCCATCCAGATGCGAAAAAGCGGACACTACAACGCCATCGCGAATAACCACATCTTTCAACACACAATGCGGTCCGATTCGCACATTATCACCCAGTTCTACCTGTCCGATAAACACGCACCCCACATCAATCGTCACATCCCGACCACACAGCAACAGTCCGCGCACATCAATGCGCGCCGGATCCATTAACGTCACACCGTCCTGCATCAGACGCGCGGCATGGCGACGCTGTAACGCCCGCTCAAGTTGCGCAAGTTGCCGTTTGTCATTCACCCCCAATACCTCGGTATCCTCATCGGGTTGCAAACTGACAATGCCCATGCCTTCTTCGGCGGCCATGCGCACGACATCGGTCAGGTAATACTCGCCCTGTTGATTATCATTGGCCAGCTCAGGTAACCAGCGGTGCAAATCGGCAGATGGAAATGCCATGACGCCGGTATTGATTTCGCGTATCCGACGTTGTTGATCGGTTGCGTCTTTTTCTTCCACAATGCAGGCAATATTGCCATTATCGCTGCGAACAATACGTCCGTACCCGCTTGGTTCGTCCATGACAACGGTCAAAATCGCCAATTTGTCTTTACCCGCCAAATGCACCAATTTACGCAGGGTTTCAGTCTGCAACAACGGAACATCGCCATACAGCACCAAGGTCACCCCCTCGGTTCCCACGTGCGGCAATGCTTGCAAGGCAGCGTGCCCCGTGCCCAATTGTTCTGCCTGCTCAACCCAACGCACATCCCAATCGGCAAATGCGTGCAATACGTGCTCACCACCATGACCGTACACCACTGTAATCGGATCCGCATTCAGGTCAATCGCCGTTTCCAGCACATACTGCAACATCGGTTTACCGGCAATCTGATGCAGCACCTTAGGCTGGGATGAGTGCATGCGCGTGCCTTTGCCAGCCGCCAAAATTATGACATTGAGTTCCTCAGCCACCATTATCCCCTGTCGACTCGTCGATTACGGGCATTATAGCCCGTCCATCCTGACTCCATGCAAGGATAACGAAGGTCATGGAATTAATCTGCACGTTTTCCGTCATATAATAGGAAAAATAATGGCTGTTGATATGCTCAACAGGTTAACGGAGTATGGTATGCGTTTTTTACAATATTTATTTATGTTGATCGTGTTGAGCATGCAACCCGTGCTTGCCGATGCGTTTCTTGACCCCTCACAAGCCTTCGTTTACTCAGCCAAACGCCTGGATGCTACCCATATCGAGGTTGATTGGGTTATCGCAGACCATTGCTTTTTGTATCGCGATAAATTGCAGTTTACCTTGCATGGCGCAACAGCAGGTGCGCCGCAACTACCTGAGGCAGAGGTACGAAATGATCCGGTAATGGGTCGAGAAATGATTTATCAACATGCGCTCCGCGTGATATTGCCATTCACCCACCCGACAACAACACCTTTATCGCTCGAAGCCAGTGCACAAGGCTGCTCTGATCAAGGCATTTGCTATGCCCCCATCCATTACCACACCGATTTTTCAAGTGGCGATATCGATCAAACGCAACCAAACGAAACGACGCAGCCCCCCCCATTACATGATATGACCGCCTTGCTTGAGCACGGCTCTTTGCTCAGTGCTTTAATTGCATTTTTTGTGGCCGGACTGTTGTTGTCTTTAACCCCTTGTGTATTTCCGATGATTCCCATTCTTTCGGGGATTATCGTTGGCCAGCGGCATCACAGCCGACTCGGATCGTTTATGCTGTCACTATCCTACGTCATCGGCATGTCGTTAACCTACTCGCTGGCGGGGGTTGCGGCAGCCTTATCAGGCACCCTGATCTCCAACAGCTTGCAAAACCCGATGGTTCTCGGCACGGTAGCCATATTGTTTGTGCTGTTGTCATTATCCATGTTTGGACTTTACGAATTACAGTTGCCCGCCAGCGTGCAGACCCGCTTTTCCGGTATGTCCAACCGGTTTCAAGGCGGGCATTTACTGGGCACTTTTCTGATGGGCGCTATTTCCGCATTGATTGTCGGCCCTTGTGTTGCACCACCACTGGCCGCTGCACTCACCTGGATCGCTAAAACCGGTAATGTCTGGCTGGGTGGCAGCGCACTGTTCGCTTTATCCATCGGCATGGGAGCACCGTTGTTACTGATAGGCTTGACGTCAGGTTCTGTATTGCCCCGTGCCGGCACCTGGATGAACGGTATTCGTCAATTATTTGGCGTCTTGATGCTAGGTGTAGCCATCTGGCTCATCAGTCCGTTGCTTGCGCCGGTTATCCGCATGATGCTCTGGGCTGCATTGTTCATTGTATCGGGGGTTGCCTGGCATGCCATCGACCCCTTGCCCACCCATGCCACCGGCTGGCAACGTTTGTGGAAGGGCATTTCCCTGATTGTATTGATCACGGGAATTTCATTATGGGTTGGCGCGTTATCTGGATCCCGTGATTTGCTGCACCCCCTGTCAGCGCTTGCCCAAACGAGGGCCACAGCAATTCCGACCGACAAAATGCCGGATTTTGTCTTGGTCCATAGCCAGGACGAACTGCAAAAGGCACTCGCGTCAGACGATTCTCGTCCGGTTTTACTCGATTTCTATGCTGATTGGTGTGTGTCATGCAAGGAAATGGATAGCACGACCCTGCAAGAACCTGCTGTCATGCAAGCCTTGTCTGCTTACCATCTGATACGCGTTGACCTGACCGGTAACACGCCAGATGAAGACGCGCTACGCAAGCAATATGGCATTTTCGGCCCACCGGCCATGCTTCATATCGATAAGGACGGACACGTGCTTGGTGAGCCGCTCAACGGTCTGCAGCCCGCTGAAGTCGTCTTGCCCTTTCTCGAACAACCCGTTCATTGATTATTTGCGCTTTCAGTAACGCATAAATTGGGTCAGCTTGCCAGAATTTCTGGACATTACCGGCGATTTTCGGCAAACTTGCGCCTATGATTCACATTGACAACAACAACCTCGGCAACTTGCGTATTCTGGTTCTGAATGGCCCGAATCTGAATATGTTAGGTGTTCGTGAACCTGCCGTGTATGGTGTCACGACCTTGGCCGATATTTCTTCAACCTTGTCTCGACTTGCTGCCGAGCAAGGATGTTTGCTGGATTTTTTCCAGACCAATGATGAAGCTGCCCTGATTGATCGCATTCATCAGGCACATGGTTGCTTTGATCATATCATCATCAACCCGGCCGCATGGACACACACCAGCATCGCATTACGCGATGCTTTATCTGCCGTCAATATTCCATTCATTGAAGTGCACCTGTCCAATATCTCCCGTCGCGAATCTTTCAGACACCACTCATGGTTCAGTGACATCGCGCAGGCGGTGATAAGTGGTTGTGGCGCGGATGGCTATCGGCTGGCACTGTCTCATATTCTTTTTACACATTCCCAAAAGGCTTTAATCCATGGATCTGCGCAAACTCAAAAAGCTGATTGATCTGGTCGAAGAGTCCGGTATCGCTGAACTCGAAATAACGGAAGGCGAAGAAAAAGTCAGAATTTCCCGGCAGTTGATGACCGGCAACATGCCAATGTATGCACCCGCACCTTATATGCAGGCTGCCAGCGCACCAGCGGCACCCATGGTCGCTGCGACCACGGCCGCAGCAGCGTCTGTTGAGCCTGTCATCGAAGGCCATGTGGTTAAATCACCAATGGTAGGCACGTTCTACCGGGCTCCCAATCCCGAAGCCAAGGCATTCGTCGAAGTCGGTCAATCCGTCACGATGGGCCAAACCCTGTGTATCATTGAGGCCATGAAGCTACTCAATGAAATTGAAAGCGACCACGCTGGCGTCGTCAAGGCTATTCTGGTTGAAAATGGTCAGCCGGTCGAGTACGGCGAACCCCTTTTCATTATCGGCTGATTGCAGGTATTCCATGTTTGAAAAAATACTGATTGCCAATCCTGGCGAAATTGCCCTGCGCATTCAACGCGCTTGCCGCGAAATGGGTATTCGTACCGTTGCCGTTCACTCTGAAGCCGATGCGGATGCCAAATATGTCAAACTCGCTGACGAATCTGTCTGCATCGGTCCTGCTGCATCGGCCAAAAGCTACTTGAATGTCCCCGCCATCATCAGCGCAGCCGAATTGACGGATGCCGAGGCGATTCATCCGGGCTACGGTTTTCTGTCCGAAAATGCCGACTTTGCTGAACGTGTAGAATCTTCCGGTTTCGTTTTTATCGGACCGCGCCCCGAAACCATTCGCCTGATGGGCGACAAGGTGTCTGCCAAAGATGCAATGAAGGCTGCCGGCGTACCTTGCGTTCCGGGTTCTGATGGCGCTTTACCCGAGGACCCCGAACAAATTCGCGCCATCGCAGCATCTATCGGGTACCCAATCATTGTCAAAGCGGCTGGTGGTGGTGGTGGACGCGGCATGCGGGTTGTTCACACCGAAGGTGCTTTGCTGAACGCGGTTGCGATGACACGTGCCGAGGCACAATCTGCGTTTGGTAATCCCGTGGTGTATATGGAGCGTTTTTTGCAGCGCCCCCGCCACATTGAAATTCAGATTTTGGCCGACCAGCAAGGCCATGCCGTCCACTTGGGTGAACGGGATTGCTCCATGCAGCGCCGCCATCAAAAAATCATGGAAGAAGCGCCAGCACCGGGTCTGGCTCGCGAATTACGCGATCAGATCGGCAATCGTTGCGCTGAAGCCTGCCGTAAAATCGGCTATCGCGGTGCCGGTACATTTGAGTTTCTATATGAAGACGGCGAGTTCTTTTTCATTGAAATGAATACGCGCGTTCAGGTGGAACATCCTGTGACTGAACTGATTACCGGCATTGATATTGTGCAGGAACAAATTCGTATCGCGGCTGATTTACCGTTACCATTTACGCAAGATGAAATCCAGTTTCGCGGGCATGCAATTGAATGCCGTGTCAATGCTGAGCATCCTTATACCTTTATTCCATCGCCGGGACGGATCACAGCCTATCACACGCCTGGCGGGCCCGGAATTCGGGTCGATTCTCATGTCTACCAAAACTATGTTGTGCCATCGCATTATGATTCCATGATCGGCAAACTGCTGGCGCATGGCGCGACTCGTGATCAGGCTATTGCAAGAATGCGAATTGCACTGATGGAAACGGTTGTCGAAGGCGTAAATACCAACATTGCGCTGCATCAGGATTTGTTGGCCGATCAGAATGTGATCGCTGGCGGCACCAGCATTCATTACCTTGAACAAAAGCTTGCTAAATCAGGTAGCAATTAACGCATATGGGTTGGATATCCTTAACACTACCGTCCCATCAATCTGACGCTGATATCTTGTCGGACGCGCTGATGGAACTCGGTGCTATTTCTGTCAGCATCGAGGATGCACAAGCGGGCGAACCCGATGAGAATCCGGTGTTCGGTGAACCCGGATCGCCGGAATTTGCGCTGTGGCAAGATAACCGCGTGGTTGCGCTATTCAATTCGGATGTCGTGGTGGCTGATGTGATAAATACACTATCAACCTGCCTTAACCGTCCGATTTCTGACTATCTGGTCGGCAACGTTGGCGATCAAGATTGGGTGCGTGCAACCCAAGCCGAATTTGAGCCGATTCCAGTGGCCGACTGCTTGTGGATTGTTCCATCGTGGCACCAAGCGCCTACACAAGACCGCATTGCCTTGCAGGTAGATCCCGGCCTTGCATTCGGAACCGGCTCTCATCCAACCACCCATTTATGTCTGGAATGGTTGTGTTCTAACAAACCGTTAGGGCAGACTGTTTTCGATTACGGTTGCGGCTCAGGTATCCTTGCCATTGCTGCCGCAAAATTGGGAGCCACTCAGGTCGAAGGGGTTGATATTGATCCTCAGGCCGTTGAAACCGCCCGAGACAATGCGATTAAAAATAACGTTGGCGTCACCTTTTATCTGCCCCACGCTGACCCCGCCAGACAATACGATGTCGTCCTTGCCAATATACTTACCAACCCGCTGATTGCACTTGCACCTTTGTTGGCGGCCCGCTGTAAAATTGGGGGTACGCTTGTCCTGTCCGGTATTCTCCAATCGCAAGCGACACTTATTATCGAGTCATATCAAGCCTGGTTCGATTTCCATCATCCGATTCAGAGTCAGGACTGGATCAGACTGGTCGGTAGACGTCGTCCATGAGCTTTTTAAGTGAGTGTCCGGTTTGTCACACGGTTTTCCGTGTTGATGCGCGTACGGTCTCACTGAAGAATGGTTCTGTTAAATGTGGTGTGTGTGGCATGGTGTTCAACGCACTCGAACAACATCAGCCACTCCTTCACTCTTCTCCGCACAGTCTGCCTCCAGACGTATCCAGCAAGCACGATGAGAATGACTTGTCTCTGTTCGAGTTAGACGAGATGCAGATCCCTGTTAACCAGGAATCAAGCCCTTCCCGCGAACAATATGATGACAGCTCACTTTCATTCACAGGTGAACAGCTATTTGCATCTGACAACACCACTCATGATGAGGCGCCTTATAACGACCGACCTAGTGCGCATATCATCGAAGACTCGACCGCTGCACGCATCAATGATGCGCCGGCGAAT
>DDOT01000156.1:0-2233 GCA_002341815.1 Thiobacillus sp. UBA2487
TGGCTGTTTTTGCGCAATGTGCGGGTTACCTTGATTGCATTGGTAATTGTGCCGGTGGTGTTGGCCACTACCGTGCTGATCCTGTATGTATCCAACATGAGTTTTAATATCATGACGTTGGGCGGGATGGCTGCGGCGGTCGGACTGATTATTGATGATGCGTTGGTCATGACCGAGCATATTGTGAGACGTTTGCGCGGAACGCAGGGCGAGCAGCACCGGCGGATCATGCAGGCGACCGAAGAATTTTTGCCGCCGTTGTTGGGTTCGTCAGCGGCAACGGTGGTGATTTTTATCCCGTTGGCGTTTTTGTCGGGTGTCACAGGCGCGTTTTTCAAGGCGCTGTCGCTCACCATGGGTGTGAGCTTGGCCATCTCGTNNGTTTGCCGTGACATGGTTGGGTACGCCGGTGTTGGCCGATTTGCTGCTGCGCGGGCGTGATGTGGGTATGGATGGAGAATGGATCCATCGGTTGCGCCAAGGGTATGAATCCGGTATGACCCGCTTGTTGAAGCGTCCGCTATGGTTATTGCTGGTGTTATCGCCGTTGGTGGTGGCGGGCGTGGCGGGTTACAACCAGGTGGGGTCGGGTTTTATGCCATCCATGGATGAGGGCGGTTTTATCATGGATTATCGTTCGGCGCCGGGTACCTCATTGAGCGAAACCAATCGGTTGCTGTTGCAAGTTGAACAGATATTGCAGCAAGACCCCGATGTGGAAACCTGGTCGCGCCGTACCGGTGCCCAATTGGGTGGCGGCATTACCGAATCCAACGAAGGTGATTTTTTTGTGCGGCTGAAATCAGGCCCACGTGCGCCAATCGATGTGGTCATGGAGCGGGTGCGTGAAAAAGTAGGCGAGGATGTCCCCGGGTTGGATATTGAGTTGGCGCAATTGATGGAAGATGAAATTGGTGATTTGACGGCAGTGCCACAGCCAATTGAAATCAAATTGTTTGCCGATAATGAGGCTGACTTGGCACAGCAAGCCATACGGGTGGAAGGTTTGCTGAAACGCATACCCGGAGTGGTTGATACGGTGAACGGGATTCATCCGGCGGGTGATGCCTTGGAGATTCATATTGATCGCGCGGCCGCTGCATTGGAAGGAATGAGCGCCGATGATGTGACGCGTGCACTGTCTGGTTATCTGGATGGCAGCGTGGCGACCACTATTTTGCAATCGCCANNCGTGTGCGTGTGCCGGCTGACCTGCGTGCCAAAGACAGTGATTTGGGGCGGTTGATGTTGCGTGCACCGGACGGGCATGTGTTTCCGCTGAAACGGGTGGCCAATATTGTCGCAATTAGTGGCCAACCGCAAATTCAGCGCGAAAACCTGAAGCGCATGGTGGCTGTCACGGCGCGGATTTCGGGCCGTTCGATGGGTTCGGTGATGACGGATGTGCAAAAAATGCTGACGGACGCGCATTTGCCAGCGGGCATGATGGTTGAGCTGGGCGGATTATATGCGCAGCAACAGGTCGCATTTCGCGGATTGGTGGCCGTGTTTGTGGCGGCACTAGGGTTGGTGTTCATGTTGCTGATGCTGATGTACGAACGTTTCAGCGTGGTATTGTCGATTATGGCCATGCCTTTGCTAGCCATTCCGGCTGTATTTGCCGGACTATGGGTCACGGGAATGGAACTGAACATTTCGTCCATGATGGGCATGACCATGATTATTGGCATTGTAACCGAAGCAGCCATTTTTTATTTTTCGGAATTGCAGGAGGAGCAGGCTGGTGGGCCGGGGTCGCACGCGGTGTTGGTAGCCTGCGGCAGTAACCGGATGCGCCCGATTGTGATGACCGGTCTGGCAGCGATTTTGACGTTGCTTCCACTCGCGCTGGCGATTGGACAAGGGAGCGGCATGCAGCAACCATTAGCGGTGGCGGTGATTTCCGGCTTGGTGGTTCAGCCGTTTCTGGTGCTGATTGTGATGCCTGTGTTGTATAGTATACTTGCCGGTAAACACAATTTTTCATGAAAGGCAAACCATGGGCAAAACCATCATTAGTACAGCGCGCGCGCCAGCGGCGATTGGAACTTATTCTCAGGCGGTTCGGGTGGGTGATACGGTTTATTTGTCCGGACAGATTGGTTTGAATCCATCCACCATGGAAATGGAAGTGGGCGTGCCTGCCCAGATTCATCAGGTGTTTCGTAATTTGCAGGCTGTGGCCGAAGCGGCTGGTATGACGCTTGACGACGCCGTGAAGCTGAATATTTAT
>DDOT01000156.1:2394-4392 GCA_002341815.1 Thiobacillus sp. UBA2487
TGGGCGTGCATGCCTTGCATGAATTGTTGCTGTATTTTCCCTTGCGCTATGAAGATGATACGCATTTGATGCCGATACGCGATGCGGCGAGCGGTCAATCGGTGCAAGTGCAGGGCACGGTGGTGGCGGTACACCAACGGCCCAAACCACGTCCGCAACTGACCGTAACGCTGGATGATGGTACGGCAAAAATGGATCTGCGATTTTTGCATGTGTGGCCCGGACAAGCCGCACGAATGCCGGTCGGAAGTCTGATCCGTGCGTCTGGTGAGGTGCGCAGCTATCTGACCGGCAAGGAAATGGTGCATCCACGCTGGCGGTGCGTAACACCCGATGCACCTTTGCCGGATGCCTTGACACCGGTTTACCCGGTCGCTGCCGGCGTGAGCCAAGCCTTGGTGCGGCGGCATATTGATCGGGCGCTGTCGGCTTGTAATTTACAAGATACATTGCCGGAAAGCTGGCTGGCCGAACTCGGGTTGCCGGATTTTCAAACCAGCGTTCATCAGTTACACAAACCTTCTCCCGATTTGTCGCCCAACGTGTTGATCGAGCGTCGGCATCCTGCCTGGCAACGTATCAAGTTCGATGAGTTGCTGGCGCAACAATTGGCGTTACGGCAAGCGCGGGCGCATCGTGCACAACAGGGAGCGCCTGCTTTGCGTGCCGGCAACCTGCTCACCGGTTTGTTGCGGGCGTTGCCGTTTTCTTTAACCGACGCCCAGCAACGTGCCTGGCGCGTTATTGCCGATGATTTGACCAAAACAGTACCCATGCAGCGCTTGTTGCAGGGCGATGTGGGGAGCGGCAAGACCGTGGTGGCTGCAATGGCAGCCGCAGTGGCCTTGGATGCCGGTTATCAGGTGGCGTTTATGGCCCCGACCGAGTTGCTGGCTGAACAGCATCTGCGTAAATTGCAGGCGTGGTTTGACCCATTGGGCGTGCAAGTGGGCTGGTTGGCGGGTAGTCAGTCCAAACGCGAGCGACAGGCGGTGGTGGCTGCCTTGCAAGCAGGTGAGGTCAGCTTGGTGACCGGCACGCATGCCTTGTTTCAACAAGATGTGGCGTTTGCCCGCCTGGGTTTGGCCGTCATTGATGAGCAGCATCGATTTGGCGTTGCCCAACGCTTGGCATTACGCAATAAAGGGGGTAGTCCGCACCAGTTGATGATGAGTGCAACGCCCATTCCGCGCACGTTGGCGATGAGTTATCATGCCGACCTTGATGTGTCGGTGATCGATGCACTTCCGCCGGGACGTTCGACGGTGCAAACCCGTTTGGTCGATGGTGGCCGGCGTGAGGAAATCATGGGCTGGATTGGGCAACAATGTCGCTCCGGGGCGCAGGTGTATTGGGTGTGCCCGCTGATTGAAGAATCGGAAACGCTGCAACTCAGTACGGCACTGGAAACCCACGTCAGTTTGCAGACTGCGTTGTCGGATTGTCAGGTTGGTTTGGTGCATGGTCGCATGCGGTCTCCAGATAAAGCAGCGGTGATGGCAGCATTTTCGGCCGGACAACTGCAGGTGTTGGTGGCTACCACAGTCATTGAGGTGGGGGTTGACGTGCCGAACGCCTCGATTATGGTAATTGAACATGCTGAACGTATGGGCTTGGCGCAGTTGCATCAATTGCGCGGGCGGGTTGGGCGAGGCAGCGCGGCCAGTGTGTGTGTATTGTTGTTTCATGAGCCATTGTCCGATCTGGCGCGCGCGCGCCTGAAGGTGATCCGCGAAAGTTCGGATGGATTTCATATTGCACGTGAAGATTTGCGGATTCGCGGGCCGGGAGAATTGCTGGGTGCGCGTCAATCCGGGGTGCCTATGTTGCGTTTCGCTGATTTGGTGGAAGATGAGTTGTTGCTGGAACAGGCCAGTCAGCGGGCTGATGTTTTGTTGCGGAACTATCCGCTCAATGCACAGGCCCATTTGGCGCGCTGGTTCGGGGTTCGGCAGGAATTTGGGCAGACATGATGCGTTAGCCCGATCTTTTCATGAA
>DDOT01000029.1 GCA_002341815.1 Thiobacillus sp. UBA2487
GTGCCTGTCAACAATAAACAGGCTGCTGCAATGAGCGACAATTTCAAGTTGGTTTTGCGTGTGTGCATGATATGCTCCATAACAGGATGAAAGAAGAGTAGCCTCTAAGAAAGCAATGATTCATGTGACTTGCCTGCACTGCGAGGTTGGTGCTATTGTAGTGGGAAAATTTCCCACGTCAACTGTTTTGTTAAAATTATGATGCAATCTGCCCTGAAATTTGCTGCGCTTAAAATTTTGCGTCCGTTTGTCCGCTACTTGGTTGAGCAAGGCTGGACGTACGGCATGTTGACTGAATTGCTGAAATTTGTGTATGTGACAGAGGTGCTTGCTAACGACCGACGTAGCGGAAATGCGAATCCGACTGATAGTCGTGTCAGTTTGCTCAGCGGCATTCATCGCAAGGAAGTGCGGCGCATCCGCGAAGAGCTGGCCGCTTCACCTGGCGATATACAATTACGTGAGGATGCCAACATTGCCGCGCAAATTATCGCAACGTGGTTGTCTTGTGCCGATTATCAAGATGTTGCTGGTATTCCGCGAGTATTGTCGCTTCGCGCGAGCGATCATGTGCCTGGTTTCGACGCATTGGTGACTCGCGTCAAGGCAGACATGCGTCCGCGTACCATTCTGGACGAATTGTTACGCACGGGCGTGGTTAGCGTGGATAACGATAAGGTGACGTTGGTACGCCATGGTTATGTGTCTGATTTACAAGAGGACGGGTTGGCGTTTATGGCTGATCACATTAGTGACCACTTGNNAGCTAGCACCCATAATCTGCGTGGTGATACGCCAGCTTATTTTGAGCAATCCGTTTATTTTGATCAATTGCCTCCGCATCTGCTGGAGCAGATTCGCAGTGAATTAAGGGCGTTATCCGAGAAAACGCTGCAACAAGCCTATCGTTCCGTCATTAAATCTAAAAATTCAGATGTAACAATATTGGCTGATACGGTGGACAATGGTTTGAAGCGCATGCGCCTGGGTATTTATTATTTTGAAGATGAAGCGCATGTAAAATCAGCGCGTTCCGGGGACGATCATGCGTAAACCAATCCTGCAGTGGCATTGGCTGCGACAATGCTTGTTGGCCCTGTTGTTTGTGCTTCCGATGGCAGTTGGCGCAGATGGCATTGGTGGGACCGGACACGTTGCCGACGGCATCGGCGGAACAGGCCATACGACAGATGACGGTATCGGTGGAACAGGGCATGCGTCAACTGGTGATGCAATCATGGTATTGGGCGTTGTGCAAAAGTTTGGCAGCATTTTCGTTAATGGTCATGAGTACCATCTTCCCGCTGATACGCGCTATTTTGTTGATGACGCGCCGGCAACGAAACAGCGCATCAAGCTGGGAAATTGGGTGGTGATGACGGGCAGCGTTACAGCAAACGGTGTACTGCAGGCACACGAAGTGCATATTGAGCATGCACTCATTGGTAAAATTGATCAGGTGAATTTACAGGCCGGCACAATACGCGTGCTGGGTCAGACCATCGTGTTGAATGATGCAACGCTGCTGATGGATGAGGCCGGGCATGGCGTGGTGGCAACAACATTTGAGCCGGGGGATATGATCAAGGTAAGCGGTTTGCAGCGGAAAGATGGTGATTGGCTGGCCTTGCGCATTACGCGTGAGGCACCGGTTTTTGGTTCACGATTTTTGGTGCGCGGGATTCTTACCGGTCGGGACATGAATCGGGTGCAAGTATCTGGACAGTGGATTGCCCTGGCAGTGCAGCAAGGTTCGTCAAGTATGGCGATCGGACAAACAGTCACGGTTTCGGGTGTTTATGTTGCGGCTCAAGCAACTGCACAAACAATCGTTCCTTGGGCTCAAACGGCTTTGTTGAATGGACAACTGATTGATATGTCTGGCTATGTTAATCGAACCGACGCCGGATGGTCATGCAACGGATTCAGGCTTGCGCAAGGGGATGCCAGCCTGGAACAGGTTCTGCGTTTGGCCAGTGAAAGTGGAAAGCCGATTGCTATTGTTGGCAATAGATTGGCATCAGGTCTGGTTCGTATCGAAGAGGTGCATCTCGGGATTCTACCGATGCAATACGGCCTGTCGCCGAACGCTGTCCGTCAATCGGGTTGGACGAACTTGCTGCAGCAGGGAATGCTGGGAGGGGCGATGCCCCAGTCGTTACCCATGCCGACAAATATGAATCTCCAAATGGGGATGCCAAGTGTGCCGAGTGTGCCGAGTGTGCCCAGGGTTACTACGCCGGTGATCCCGATGCCCGTTATGCCGCATCATTAATCCGACGAAAAGCGACGCTGTTTGTGTTTGAAACGGTTGTGTGGTAAAATTTACCACGTTTTGTATCGTTTTTGAATTAACCGAGCGCAATAGCGCTTCCTTGGCACAACTTACTTGGGACTACCGTTTATGCGACATCATTTCTCCTTGCTGGCATGGGTCTCCATGTTTTCTTCTTGTGTTGCGTTTGCCGAGCCTGCGGTGACTGTAGGCAATACCGTCTCGTATTTTCAGGGTGATTATGGCACAGGCAGCACCATTGACACGTATTACGATGCCACCACCATTCAGTATGGTGATGGCAATGCCTGGCGCGTTAAGCTGACGTTGCCCTATATCTCAGAAACCGGTATACCCAATGGTGCTATCGTTGCTGGCGGTACAGCAACCGATACCAATAGCAATACCACCAAAACCCATTCGGCCAGTGGAATCGGCGATGTGTGGCTGTCCGGTCACTATGAAGTTTATCAGGGGCAAGGCTTGGTGCCTTCCGTCACGCCGTATGCCAAAGTGAAATTTGGTACGGCCTCGTTGGCCAGCGGTTTGGGTACCGGACAAAATGACTATGAAGCCGGTATTGGTCTGCAACAGGTGATCGGAAGTGCATGGTTTCCGTTTGCCAATCTTGGTTATCGAATGGTTGGCAGTCCAGCCGGTTATGCGCTGAATAACATTGCCGTGTATCAAGCCGGTGTCAGTCACTTGGTTACGGATAACGATATCGTGACGGGCATGTATTCCGGTAGCCAGTCCGACGTGTCCAGTACGGCAGCGCCATCAGATATCATCGTTGCCTGGAACCATAATGTAACCAAACAAGGCAGTGGATGGCAAGTGTATGTTGACAAAGGATTAAGTAACGGCAGCGCCAATTATGGTGTTGGCGTTGGCGGACAAATCGTTTTTTGACATCGGAAGGGTTGACGCAATCAATGCGGTCTCCGGCATTTAAGCCGGAGACCTTCTACAGTGCGGGCGGCCAGATGACTTCTCCTGCCGGAAAGTTGCTATCAAATTTTTCCAGGATCGTCGTATCACCGAGTTCGACAATGCGGGCGCGCAGCAGATCGAGATCGGCATTGAAAATGTCCTCCGCAAACTGGTAACAATCATCTGCGCTGCCTGTGGCAAGAATGCGTTGTTGCAGAATGCGGTTGTCAGCACCAACAATGTCGCGCGCGAAGTGCAGGCATAATTCATTGCTGCCATGGGCTGCCACGCAAGTTTGCAAGGCTGCTATGTCGGCATCCAGAACATCACGGGCAAATTCAAAACAGGCGCGGGCGTCTTGACGACGAATCAACTCGGCTTGTGCATCGGTGATGGCAATTTTATCGAATAAAGCGGCTTGTAGAATGTCGGCACTGCTCAGTTCGGTTAATGCAGGCTTGGTTAATGTCATGCAGAGGTCTCCGGCAACAGATTGGGTTTCCAGCGTTTCAGCATCAATGCGCTGGTGACAACGCTAACGCTGCTGAAAGCCATGGCAGCGCCAGCCAAAGTGGGGTTTAGCATGCCAGCCGCCGCTAAGGGCAAGCCGACCAGATTATAAACGAATGCCCAGAACAGGTTGCGGCGCAGGGTGTTCCAGGTGCGCTGTGAGATATCGAGAGCAGCCGGCACCAGTAACAGGTTGGGGCGCATCAGGGTAATGCCGGCGCTGTGCATGGCTACATCACTGCCGCTGGCCATGGCAAGACCCACATCGGCAGCCGTAAGCGCAGGGGCGTCATTGATGCCGTCTCCTACCATAGCCACGGTGCCATACTGTTGTTGTAACTGGCTAATAGCCTGTAATTTTTCACCCGGATCGAGGTTGGCGGAAACTGCATCAATACCCACTTCGGCGGCGATGCGGTTGGCAATGGTGGCGTGATCGCCGGTTAAGATTTGGGTATGGATTCCCATCTGGTGCAACCGGGTGATGGCTTGTTTGGCTTCGGGGCGCAGGGTGTCAGCGAACGTGAACGTTGCCAACAGGGATCGCGTGCCGTTATGCTCGCTGACCAGCCACGAGGTGGTGTCGTCTGTCGATAGTGCGGGTGGGGTCATGCCAAGGGTATTGAGCATCCGTTGATTGCCCATCCAGTAAATGGCATGGTTGATGCGAGCTGTAACACCTTGTCCAGGAACGATTTTTTGATTGTCTGCGATGAGCGCAGCGATGGCCTGTTCCCGGGCGGCGGCTTGCACGGCGACCGACAGCGGGTGGTTGCTGTGTTGCTGCAAGCTGAAGGCAATCTGTAACAAGATGGTTTCGGGGATTGTACCCAGAGATTCAATTTGGATCAGGCGCGATTGACCCGTGGTGAGTGTGCCGGTTTTATCGAAGGCCACGCAGCGGGTGCGATGGGCGGTCTCTAAAACACTGGCATCGCCGATCAAGATGCCGTGGCGTGCCGCTACGCCGGTGCCGGCCATAATGGCGGTGGGAGTGGCCAATCCTAATGCGCAAGGGCAGGCAATGACCAATACGGCGACAGCATTTAGCAGCGCGTGCTGGATGCCGGCTCCGGCCAGTAGCCAGCCTGTCAGGGTTAA
Source organism: Thiobacillus sp. UBA2487 (assembly GCA_002341815.1). Taxonomy (GTDB): domain Bacteria; phylum Pseudomonadota; class Gammaproteobacteria; order Burkholderiales; family Sulfuriferulaceae; genus Sulfuriferula. Next base: position 4,820 of record DDOT01000029.1, read on the forward strand.
CGCAGCAATCAGCAGCACAACCGGCACAAAAATCGCGCTGATGCGATCAGCCAGTTTTTGTACGGGTGGCTTGACGGTTTGCGCATGCTCAACTTGTTCAATGATGCGTGCTAATACGGTTTGGTTGCCGGTGGCAGTGACGCGTGCTTCCAGTGTGCCAAACTGATTGAGCGTGCCGGCAGTGATCGGGCTGCCCGGTTGTTTATCGACCGGCATGCTCTCGCCGGTCAGCATGGATTCATCCGTACTGCTGTTGCCGGATAATACAACCGCATCCGCAGCAATACGTTCTCCGGCACGTATTAGCATGACATCGCCCAGCATCAGTTGCTGGATGGGTAGGTTGATTTCTTCAGAACTGCGACGCACGCGCACCGTTTCCGGGCGCAAAGCTGCCAATGCGCGGATGGCCGATGCGGTTGCGCGTCGGGCGCGCGCTTCCAGCCACTTGCCGAACAACACCAGGGTAATGACGGTGGCTGATGCTTCAAAATACAGGGTGCTGCTGTGCAATACCAACTGCCATACCGATAGCCCCCACGCGGCGCTGGTGCCCAACGCTACCAGTAAATCCATATTGCCGCTACCGGCACGCAGTGCATGCCAGCCTGCACGGTAGAAGCGGGCGCCCAACCAGAACTGCACCGGGGTGGCGAGCAAAAATTGCAACCAACCGGGCAGTGCTACCTGCCACCCCGCCAGCATGGCTAACATTGGCAAATTGAGCGGAAGGGCGAGCAACGCGGCGATCAAGATCGGAATCCAGCCACGGTCTGGTGTGTCGGGGATTGGCGTATCGCTGGTTTTTTCGCTGCCGCTAAAGCCGGAGGCGGCTACGGCTTCCAGCAAGCTGTCCACTTGCACAGAAGGCAGGGTAATCAGATGGGCTTCTTCGGTGGCCAGATTGACGGTAACCGATGTGACACCGGGGACGGCTGCCAGAACGCGCTCCAGACGGCTTACACAAGCAGCACAAGTCATGCCTTGGATCGATAGTTGGTGTTCTGATGCGGGCTGGGGCATGAGATGGGGACCTACTGAATACAATCTCGGCATGTTAACAAAACCCAATAAACGGGTAAATCAATTTATGCGATGGTACAAGGTGAAGCGCTCCGCCCGATTACCCATGCGGCTATCGCTCCATACCGCATGCCAACCGGATAATGTGGGTGGTGTTGCGCTGTCTCCGGGATCTTCGGTCAGCAGCCAATGGCAACTACGCGGGTGCGCGCTGTTGTCGGACAAGGTTTGCAAACCAATGTAGTAATCCAGCATTGCGCGCGCGCCATCATCAATGTCGCGTCCGGCAACACAACCTAATGCGGGCAGTTTCGGTTGCAGGGAAGCGGCAACGCCGGCATAGCCCAGTCGTTGGTCCATGGGTGCAACAAACAGAAATGCAGCCAAGCCCCAAGCCATGGTCATGCCGGCAGCCCAGGCCAGTAATGGACGCTGGGGAGAGCGTTTCATGCGTAACAACAGAATGATCCACAGCAGGCAATAGGCGATAGCGAGCAGCACGGGCAGAGGCCGGAAGCTGCCGTTATAACGGGGTTGCAAGCTGTGGAGGTGATGCGCCAATTGAGCCGGTATGCCCAGGTCCAGTGCGCTCCAGTATACCCAGACTGCAATACCCAGCACGCCAAATGCCATGATGGCAAACCAATACAGCGCGTTGGCGGCCCCACGGCGCAACGTGCCNNGTGCCACCGGATGCCAGCCATGCCAGTGGCAATAATAATGTCAAACCGTGGTCTGGATCCGGGTTGCGGGTGAGGCTTAATGTACACAAGGTGGCCATAAAAACGGCCGAAGGCAGTGCAATGCCCGGTGCCAAAAATTGTTGTTTGCGACGGCTCTGCCACAGTGTCCACAATGCTAACGGCCATGCCGGCCAGGCAAACCAAGGCAGAAATACCAAATAATAGGGTGTCGGACTGGCATGGGGTATGCCGAAAAATACGAATTGGTTTAATTGCAGCGTCAACCATTGCTGCCAAATGTCGGGAGCGCTGTGCCGGAATTGCCATGGCCAGATCAGCAACCAAGGTGTAACGGCAGCCAGGGTGCTGATGGCAGAACGCAGTGTACTCAGGCTGCGCCACGCCGGACTGAGTACGGGTAATAACAGCAACGACAGGCCCAATGCGCTGGCATTGACAATGCCGGCCGACATGAAGCTGATGCCTAAACCGCAACCGGCCCAGATGCCGCCGGTGTACGGGCGCGACGGCGATAAGGCTGCACCATAGCCGGTCATGGCAGCGCCAAGCAGCAACGCAGATTGTGGGATCGATTCATGACCGGCAAACCATAAACCGGTACTGCCGATCAGTACCATTACCACCATACGGCCATGACGTCGGCCATATAAGTGATGCCCGGTCAGTGCGGCAAAAATAAATGCCAATAATACAAACCCGCCGGCTGCGAGTCGTGCGCCATCATGGGCGGGTAGCCAAGGTGCAAGCCATGCCGCAACAACAGCAGCAACAGTCGGATAGAGGGGAGGGGGGGCGAATGGCCATGGCTCTCCGGCCAGCACGGGTATGCTGGCCGGAGAGCCCGATAAAATGCTGTGTACCAGTCCCATGGTAACGGCCTCATCGCCCTTCCATGGTTCATGTCCAACCAAACCTGGAAACAGCCAAGCCAGACACAGAATCAGCGTCAGCAGAAACGGAAACAGCTCGGATTTTTGGGAGGTTTGCAGTTCAGACACGGCGTGGCAGCAACAATAGGAGAAGGTGCCAGTTTACCGCACAATTGCGGCTTGGGATGTATTTAGTCCGACCTCCGCACATCAACATGAACAAAGGTCGAACCAAGGTGCAGCAGGTATTATTTCATACCATATTTTTGACGGAATTTTTCAATACGGCCAGCAGTATCTACAATCTTTTGCTTGCCTGTATAGAAAGGATGGCATTCGGAGCACACTTCAATATGCAGCGGCTTGTGCATGGTGGAGCGGGTTTCAAACTGGTTACCGCAGCTGCAGGTAACCTTGATGGTATCGTATTTTGGATGGATATCGGTTTTCATGGTAGACCCTTGGTTAACTGCGGCGAGTACGCAGAGAGCCCGACATTATGAACGTGTTTGCTGTTTTATGCAAGGGTTGTTGGGGATAAACGGGTCATCCGGCTGTGGGAGAGCAGACGTGGTGGACCAAGCATTTCAATCGCATGGAATCTTACGTTAATAACGTATCTTTTTGATTTAAAAGTTATTTATGGCTGTGTTGTCGGGTTGTGCGGTATGATTGGCGTTCATGTTTTGCATCGAAAATATGGTTTTGCCAAGATTGACTGAGAGCCTGTTATGACGGATAAGCCCCTGATCATACGTACCAGCGAAGATAACTTGCGCCGCAAACTTGAGGAGTCGCGCAAGTTGACTCGGCGAGATTTTTACATTGAGCCACACGCCGTTCCGAACATCCTGTCTGAGGACATCATTCGTATCCGCAATCAATTCAATCTGTCGCGCCCGTTGTTCGCCCGTTGTCTGCGTGTCAATGTGCGCACCCTGGAGAACTGGGAGCAAGGCCGAGCGCAACCCAATGCGCAGGCGGTTTTGCTGTTAAGGATGGTGGAACGATATCCCGATACCATGCAACGCTTGTCCGATTTGGACTGAAGGCAATGGTTGTGGCGCGTTGCATGCCTGTTTTGTTAATTGTCACCAAATATTCATAAAAAAATTTACCCACTTGTTTATAATTATTAACAAATGACTTTGGTGTTGTTGATATGTTAAACGAGTTTGCCGAACAGCTAAACAGACATTACAAGGATCGGTTAACCGCCAACCGGTTGGGTCTATTGTTGATGGGCTCGATTGTGTTGAATATTCTGCAAGGTATTGCAGTAGCAGGATTGTTTCCGTTGAAAGAGCGGATTCCTTATTTTGTGGTGACCCGAAGTGAGACTGGTGAAGTGCATGTGTCTGATCTGGCGACCCAGCGCTTTAATCCAAGCGAAATGAATGTAAAGTATTTCGCTGCCAGGTTTATTCGACAGTTGTTAACGATTGATCCTTATCGCTCTAAAAGTGAATTACTGCCGGCGGCACATACGACGCTGTTGAGTAAAGGCAAGGCAGAATTTGCGCAATTTCTGGCAACCGACCATACGCTGGAGAAAATGGATAAAGACCCTTCTTTAGCAAGACAAGTGCAAATCCAGCGCATCATTATTTTGCCCAGTGCCGAAAATGTCATTTCAGCCGATGTTCGTTTAACGACGCTTTCGGCCGGCTCAGCGCCGTTGACCACGACCAAAACCGTCACCTTGCATTATGCATTAACGCCAATCGCAGATGAAAAGCAGGCAATCAATAATCCGATCGGTTTTTACGTGACGCAGTTTTCTATCGATGAGGAGCTGGGGCAATGAAGATTGGTGTCCTGATCTTGTGTCTGGTGTGGCAATCAACAGTGTTTGCCGGCGAGACTGATCGTCCAATCGCGTTGCCTGCCAATTCCCCATTCACAGGCACATCTACGCCAAAGATTGTCAACTACGACTATGACGCAAACCGCATCTATGCTGTGGTCTCAATGGTGGACATGTTTACCGAACTGTTGCTGCCCGAAGGCGAGCAGGTTGTTGCCTGGTTCCCTTCAGCAGACGAAAAACGTGGATGGCCTTATCTGGTGTCAGGCGACCATCGTCGCATCATGATCATGCCTCGGCGTGCCGGATTGCTGAATTCCGGCACATTGGTTTCCAATCTGCATAGCTACTTGCTGTCTTTTCAATCTGTCGCGAACGGCGAGTGGGACCAGCGGGTGAGCTGGATGGTGTTTGATGTCACGAATGCGCCTTCAGGGTATGAGCAGCAATCGGAAACCCCGGCCATGCCCAATCATCCTGTGCCTGTCAGCAACGCGGGTTCTGGTCCGACCTTTGCAAATATGAATGTTGCGTACAGCGTGGAAGGCAAGTCGGCGTTTGCGCCGGAAATGGTTGCGGATGACGGGCGATCTACCTGGTTCAGATTGCCGCAAAAAAATCAGGAAATTCCCGCCTTGTTTGTGCTGGATGAACACGGGATAGGTGAACTGGTGAATTATGTGGTGCAGGAAAAAAATGTGTTGAAGGCGCAACGGACGTCCAATGCATGGTTGTTGAAGCTGGGCGATGACGAGGTGACTGTGCGGGCCACAGATGCACCCGAATCCTCAACACCTGCGTGGTTTCGGTGATGTGATGCCTAAAAAAATCAGCAAAAATCTGGTCTGGCTGATCGCGTTGCTGATGCTTGGCGGCATGGTGGGCGCATATTGGCTTAAATATGGCGCTGGGGAAGGTGTGGGTGCCAAGCAAGCCAGGATCAAGGCCACGATTGCCGCACAAGTGGGTAATGATCAACCGGTGAGTGATGCCGACGCCAAAAAGCAGTTACAGCAAGCCGACCAAACCGTGATGGACGCCTTGGCTAAACAAAAGAATCAGTCGCAACCAGAACACGTATGGCCAAAGACGGCATTGCCGTTTCAAACCGGCTTGATTCAAGCACCCGATCTGGATCGGTACGAACAGGCGAAACAAGCCCTGATGCAGCAATTGGAAAAGAAAGATAAACAACAGGATGAGGGTGACAGTTTGCCGCACACATTTGAAGCGCAGGCACTCACGGCCAGTCAAGACGATAATCGCCACGATCTGCCATCCAATACCGGCAATGACGCTGGAACTCCGGATGGTGGACGTCGATCGTCGATCAAACCGGTTGCTGATTCCGCAACGTCTGACGTCATCAAGCAAGATGCAACGAGCGGAAACAACGCAGTGGCAGTCGCACAGCCTGACGCCGATCCCAATCTGAAAATGCTGACCGAGCTGATTGGACGGCAAACGCGGGCGTTGACCGATAGCAATCAAAGCTGGCAACAGGAACAAGCAAAAACCTCGGCAGCCGGGCATCTGCAAATCCTGCATCCGAGCCAACCGCCCAATGTGCAGTTGTTGCAGGAAGGCAGCGTGGTGCCGTTGGTATTGTTGAGTGCGTTGAATAACACCTTGCCGGGACATGTCTCTGCACGCGTCACCCAAGATGTGTATGACGCCATCACCGGCGATGCGCTGATTATTCCGGCCGGGTCAAAATTGGAAGGTAATTATAACCAGAAAACGTTGTTTAACCAGAAACGCATGATGTTGGCGTTTAACCGCCTGATTTTTCCGGATGGTGCGTCAATTATGTTGGGTGCTTGGGGCGGTAATGATGCGCAGGGGCGTTCCGGGGTGGCAGGTGACATTGATAACCATATTTGGGAACAGCTTGGAACGGGCTTGTTACTGGCCGCTGTGGATTGGGCGGTGACACCGTCGATGGGCTCAGGAAATGTGGTGGTCAATACGCAAGGCAGTAGCGGTTCATTTGCTGTTCCGGCGGGACAGGTGGTTAATCAGACCGCGCAAAATATTTTATCGCGCTACCAGAGTCTTAAGCCGGAATTGAACATTCCTGCAGGCACCAAGCTGACCATGACGGTATTGCAAGATATCAGCATAAAAACCGAAGGAAATGGCAATCATGAATAAGATTGTGTGGATCATGATGTTGCTCTTGTTTTGGGCGATACGAAGTGCGTCAGGGGCCAGTTTGGAGCGTTACGATTTCGCCTATCGGATCAGCGGGGAAACAGAGGCGCGACCGACCCAGGTGTTTGATGATGGGCGCAAATTGTATTTGCAGTTCGCCAACACGTCGATCTTGCCAACGGTGTATGCCGATGGCGGACAAGGCGATGTGCGGGTAGACGCACACCAGGATTATCCGTATGTGGTGCTGGATCATTTGTTTAACACCCTGCAAATCCGGGTGAACGGTCACGCCGCATCGATTCATTACGCTGGGGCCAAGGTACATCACCCGGGCAGTACGACGTATGGCCAAGCGGCGCCGGATGACGCAGACAAAACGATGCGGGTCGCAGTAGCCGTGCCTGATGCAAGAGCGAACACCGTCAAGACAGTTGCAGAAGCCGCGGTCACGGTACATACCCCTGATAACGCGGGTTCATTGGCAAACAGCGCAGGACAATCCCGTGCACACACTTTGGTTGAACCATCCGCCCCGGCGCCAGCCGGGGACGTACCCTCTGTGCAGATGGCAGCGCTCAGCCACCTCAACACGAAAACGGACGCCGCTGAAACGCCCGATCAAAGCCGGAATATCAATCTGTTGGCCAAGGGTGGGCCAGAAACGGTAAACCAGCCAGCGATCTTACAACTCACCATTCAGACGGGAGACAGTATCCGGTTTCGATTGAGCGACTTTGCAAAGCAGAATGGATATTTACTGAATTGGGCGGGAAACGATCTGGTGGCGCGCCAAACAGCGGTATTTTCCGGCACGTCGGCCGAAGCGGTGTTCAATCATGTGTTGATGGCCGCAAAAGTGGTTGGCTATTTAAGTCAGGATGAAGAGAAGGTGCTGAATGTGTATGTTAAACCTTAAAAACGCACGGATTCATTCTCTCAAAATCGCGTACAACGCTTTGCGGGATACCAGGCAAGCGGCAAATCAAGGCGTTGGCCTGCGATTTTTCACGCCCAAATGGTTGGGCTTGCTGGGGTTGAGTTGCTTGGTCGGATGCACCACCCAGTCGGTGGACAATCAGAAAATACACGCCGAATCGCAAGCCATGGCAAGCTCTGCCAGTCAGACGCAAGCGCCAGAATGGGGTTTGCATCATGTGGCGTCCATGACGGAAATGCCTGGCCAATTTGCCGAGCGGCTGGAACCGGGCAGTGAGCAAGGTGATGTGACGGTATCTGCCAGCGGACCGATTAACGCCCTGTTGCAGCAAGTTGCCGGCAAAGATTACGCCATCTCTTACGTGAATGGGGTGGATGTCAGTCGTCCGACCACGGTATCGGTGCGTGGACTAAGCATTCCGGCAGTGCTGCGCGTGGTGGCCGCCAATGCAGGTTATGTCGCTGTCGTGGATGAGAATTCACACAACGTTCTGATTGCAGATCAGGCCGCGTGGACGTTCCGAATACCCGTGCGCTTGTTGCAGCGCCTCTCAACCCGTTATGGCGTGGATGGTTCGGGTGCAGCCGGTTCCAGTTTGTCATCTGCCGCCGGCGGGATGGCGGGTGGCGGTTCCGCAGGATCGGGAGGTCAGGGTAGTGGCACAGTCGGTGGAGTGCAGACGCAATTTAACGCGACATCGGCGCTGTCCACCAACGGGAGCGTTATCCAGAAAGGCGGGTTAGACGAATTTTTGCAAATGGTGGCCGGTGAGCATGCGTTCGTGTCGGTTTCCAAAGATACCGGCTATGTCAGCGTGCGAGGCAATGGGGTGGCGTTAAATCGGCTGCACCGGTTCTTGAATCAATTTGTTTACGATAACGACCGACGGGTGGATATCAAGGTTTCTGTTGTAGAGGTGTCGCTGGACGATGCCAGTCAATTTGGTATTGATTGGAGTCGGGTGCTGTCACCGTTGCAAAATTCAAGTGCGAAGATCGCGTTGAGCGGTGGGGGTGCCACCCTGATCAACCCCTCATTGACGGTGAATTTTACGACAGCGTCGATCGCCAGTGTGATTAATGCATTACGCACCTATGCCAAGGTATCGGTATTAACCCAACCTTCCGTTACCGCGATGAACCGGTCACCGGTGGCCATTTTTGATGGCACCAGCATTCCTTATCTGGGCAGCATAACCACGACATCTACCCTCAGTTCAACCGCTACCGCGGCGGCAGCCAGTTTTGTTGAAAGTGGCGTCAGCCTGTCAGTCATGCCCGATATTTTGAGTGATGATGAGGCGCAAATCACGTTGTCGCCCGTGGTCAGCAATGTGTCCAACATGCAAAGTTTCAGTGTCAGCGGCAGTACCTTGACTGCCCCTGAAACCGTGGAAAAACGCGTGTTGATGCAAACCGTTGTGCACAATGGCGAGACAGTCATCTTGGGTGGCATTCGCACGGGGACTAATAATTCGACGTTAACGACGTTGCCGCTGGTACGCGTGCCGTTGGGCGATAACGCTGATAACAGCGCGGCAGAGGTGGTGATTCTGCTACAAAGCACCGTGGTGCCGCCACGTCGAATCGATACCTTGGTGGCGGAGAGCTTGTGATGAAAATACGCCGATTTGCCTGGCCGGGCAGAACGCAGCGCCAACAGACCCAAGCACCGATCACGCACGCATTTGTGCTGGATTGCCGCATTGAGTCGGGCGCACATTTGTATTACCTGTTACAGCCCGACGGCGACGTGGTTCATCTTGCCGAACCTGTTGAGAACAGTATTGTGGTGTCTGCGGTTTATCCGCCGGCAGGACGTATGGATGATGAAACGGCTGATGATCACCGCTTTGTATTGCCACGCAAAATGGGCGCATCGCAAGCCGCCGGCTGGTTACAGCGTGAACTGGGCTTGTTGGCCCAATTGCGTACGGTGCTATCGGTTGCCAACCCACAGGTAGTGTATGCCTGTATAGCCGGCAAGGTGGAGTCGACCGAGCGGATCGTTCCTTTTGTATACGCGCTGGAACGTTTGATGGCGGTTGACGGATTGGAAGCGCCTTGCGTAACCGGGGTGCTGTTTGGCGAGAACAGCCTGTTGATTCTGGTGGCGTTTTCCGGCAACGGGCGGGTGTTTGTTCAAACCTCGGTAGCGCCGGACAATCTGGCGGAAATCATTTCATCGTTTGCCGCAAGTAATGGCGTCAGCATCGATCTGGCTTCTCTGCCGATTTACACCGGTGAAGAATTGCAGGCTGTTTTGCCAACAATCCCCATGTATCCGCTTCATCCCGAGGTGTTGGGGGTGTCTTTGCCGACCGTATTGGCTCGGGCAAATGGGGCGGGTGTGGCTTTTTTGATGGTAGCGATGCTGGTCTGGGGGTATTTGCATATGGCTAACCGTGAGTTGGATCGTAATCTGAAAAAAGTGATGTTGCAGCAACAGCAGGTGGAGCAAGACCGCAATGGTCGTTTGCGTAACAACATGGCTGGTCTTGGACGTGTCATGGCGGTTGATTTTGATGCGTTGGTCAGTCATGCGGCTGATTTTTGGGTGGCGGGAGCTCGTCTGGAAAGTATGGCAGCGCATGGTGTGGAAAACCATGTGGTGATCGTGCCGCTGCATCTTGCGGATTGGGATGCGTCGCCTGTGCAATTGGTAAATGTTCGTCATGTACAGCAAATACCGGCAGGCTGCCGACAAATCGCTGATGTGCTGAGTAGCAATTTTCATGAATGGCGCATCAGCTATCAATGTGGTTCAACTGCCGCCACGCTGGCAGAGATGGAGCAGGGTGATGCCATTGATTAGATCGCGATATGGGTGGCCGATGACGGGACTGGCGCTAATGGCATTATTGCTGCTGCAAATGTTCTTGGTGGATATGCGCTCGTTTCGGCAGATGAGAGCCGTTCGCACAGACATTCAGCAACGATCGGTTGCGCTAGCCGATGCGATATACCGCAAAGAACGACTGTTTGCCTTGGTGCCGGCTGCGAACGGTCCGGTGAAACCGGTTGATGAGGTTGCGTTGCTGGGTGGTGTGGTGTTGCTTAATTTGGCCAGAGCCCATCATTTACAGGTTGAGGCCGTTCAGTTGCGCGGCAGCAGTTTGTCATCCGGGGTGGCTTTGCGCGGTATTGCTGTGCCGGTGACCGGTTCGGGCGGACAAATCAAAAAGGTGGCTTGCGTTATCAAATCAGTATTTACAAGTTTGGCGGATCTGCAAGCGTTTGTGCGTGAAATTCCGGGTACCGGTGGATATTTGGCTGCCGTACGTGTGCGTCAGCATGATGCTGTGCTGCTGGTTAATTTTCTCGGGACCTGATCATGGCGATCTTTATTGGCAGAAACGAAAACCCGATGCGGCAGTCAGTCAGTGACGTGGATCTGTCGATGATTGGTGCCGCGCTTGACGGGTGCCAACAACCACAAGCCACGCTGAATATACAACAGACGGTGGCACCATTTTGGGTGGTGCTGCCAGAAATGCCGGCACAGCCGCAGGATTTAGGTTCAACCCATTGCCTGCCCGATGAATCCGTATCGGATCTGCGTCAACAGATGGCCGGATTGGCTGGCGCACCATTGGAAGAGATCCTGACTGCATTGGGCGCCAGACCGGAGTACGTGCGTGAAGCCTTGAAACGAAAACAGGCAACGCACGAACCATTGCCGGTCATCGTCCGGGATATGGGTTTGATTTCGCAAGAAATGGTGGCGCGAGCCATAGCACTGCATACCGGTTATGACTATTTCAGTCTGGCACAAGCCGATCAGATGGATATGGCAGTTGTGCGTCGCTTGCAACAGATTCTGGACACTATCGGATTTCATTACTCAGGGTTTGTGGTGGTGGGTTTCAACGGTAGAAACGGGGTAGTGATTGCCGTTGATTCGCAAGAAAGGGTCAATGAAGCCAGAAATCTGTTTTTTGATTATCAACCCTCTGTCGTCATTGCATCGGGACAAACCATACTCAAGATTTATCGCAAATATTTTGCCAATACCGAACAAGCCTTTAAAACGGCGCTTGCTGCTTATCATCTGGCCACGCAAAAAGGAACCTTGGCAGATGAGCCAGGGCGGGTGTTTCGTGTGATTGGTACGTTGTTGCGCCACGCCTGCTATGCAGGTGCATCGGATGTGTTTTTATGGTCAACCCGAAAAGTCGGGCAGGTGGGTCTGAAAATCGATGGGAAAGGGTCGATCTTTACCGTGATCAATACTGACGCCTTCGATTCAATCCTGGAATTGTTGATCAGTTCGTGTGGATTGACAGAGGCCATCAAATTGGGGCCACAAGAGGCCAAAGTAGAGTTTGTAGGTGCGCCGCCAGAGATACGTGCCGAATTTGATGACATTTTTTCGCGATTTCATTTTCGAATGGAGGCAATTTTGAGTCCGGCCGGGCGAAAAAATGTGGTGATTCGGATCAACGATGGTCAATCCAGCGAAACCGATTTCAGTGCGCTACCGTTCGACGAGGCGTCGCGTGACATTATTTTCAACCATATTCACGCGCCAACCGGACTGATCTTGGTGACAGGGCCGACCGGGTCGGGAAAAACCACGACCATGTATTCCATCTTGCGTGAAATCAATCCGATTCAGCGTCGGGTATTCACCGTAGAAAACCCCATTGAATATCATAATGGTATGTGGATTCAGCATGAATTGCCCCGGCCAAAAATGGAAGGCAACCGTCGTCAGACCGAGGGCGAGGTTGGTCGTGAATATCTGAAAGCCCTATTGCGCGAAGCACCGGATGTCATTTTGTGGGGCGAGGTACGCGACGACCCGGAATTGGTCAAGACGTTGCTGGCGGCGGCTAATACCGGGCATCTGGTGGTCACATCGTTACATACCAACTCTGCTTCTAAAGCGGTCTTGCGCTTGATGGAACTGGGAGCGAATCGGGATGCGTTGGCCTCTGTGTTGCGTTTGGTGATTGCGCAGCGTTTGGTGGCTTGTTTGTGTGAACACTGCAAAGTGCCGGATGAGCGTCTGGAAACCATCCGCGTGTTACGCGAGCATCACATTCATCAAGCCACCCCGTTTGTGGCAGCCGGTTGCCCGCACTGTGGCGATCTGGGTTATCGGGGCAGGCAAATGATTTATGAAATCATGCCGGTGCATGCAGTGCGCCAATTGATTGAAGATGGGGCCTCAATTTCCCGCATTGAACAGGAGGGGGTGCAAAAAACAGAGACCGTTTGGTATCGCGGTTTGAATCTGGTAGCGACTGGTGTGACGTCGCTGGATGAATTAATGATACGGGCGGACAGGAGTTGACATGAGGTTTGCCTACCGTTTCCGCGCGCACAATCAAATCTCCCGTGTGGTTGGTGGGTTGATTTATGCCGAGAATAAAAATGCAGCATGGGCGATGCTCAAGCGTTCCGGTCTCAGGGCTTCGCAAGTGGTGCTGGATTTATCCGGCACCCTGAGTGGGTTGCATGGAAAATTCGACATTCGTGAGTTGGTGAGATTCTACCGGACGATCGGTCGTCGGCTGGAAGCAGGTAAACCCATGATCAGCGGCATGGATGCTGCCATTACGTTCACCAGCGATCCATTGTTGCAGAATGCGCTGCGCCTGATGCAACAGCGTTTGATGGATGGGGCACGTATGGCTGATGCCATGATGGTGGCCGGTTTTCCCGAACGGGATCAGCAAGTGATCAGAGCGGCTGATGTGGCGGGCAAGCAAGGGCAGGCGTTCATTCGGTTGGCTGACGATGTGGCTCGCGCCGATCGCTTAAACACCGCTGTGCAGTCGACTTTTTTACCGATGAAAGTTCTCGCGGTGGTGGGATTGGCGGGCATGTATGCTGCCATGGCATGGCTGTCTCCGACCATGATTCGTTTTTTTACCCAGTGGAATACGGGAAATGCGCAGCATCTGCCTTTCACGATCCGGTGTTATAACGCGACTGCTTTGTGGGTGACCGATCATAAGTGGCTGGCGGGATTGCTGGTGGCGCTCATCATCGTGCTGGGCAAACAGGTTTTGGCCAGTGCCGTGATGGGGCGTTTGGCTGATTTTTGGCAAAACTGGCGCATGATTTCCGAAAAATCCGATCATTCATCGGCGTGGACCTCGTTCAGCTTGTTATATGACGCCGGTGGCATTCCTGCATACGAATCCGCTGGCATTGTACGCAAAAGTTGTCGTCGTTCCGATACGCAAGATATGTTTCATCGATTGGACAAAACCTTGCGCTCGGGTATCCCGATTTCACTCGCGGTGGCGCGTTCCGGCTTTCCTGACTATGTAACCAATGGGGTCAAATCGGCGGAAGAGGCCGGCGCATCACTGGCTGAAGGGTTATTGGGCATGGTCTCAGACCTTGAACAAGATGTCGAGGTGATGACCGATATGCTTAACATCAAGATTACGTATCTGTCGCAGATTTTTGGCGGCGCGATCGTGAGCCTGTTTTTCTACGTCACGTTGTATCCCATGTATATCCAGATAGGTCAGAAATTATGAGCAGCGATTGGCGATGCGTACTTTCCGTTGGTTATCAGGCTGGTTTCAGCCTGGTGGAATTGCTGGTCGCCATTACCATTCTTGGTGTGATGACGGTAACCACGATGGCTGCGCTGGGTGGCGGGGCGGATAGCAAAACGGCTGCACTCAACGCAAAAATGAATGAGGTGGCCAATGCGGTGGTGATGTATCAGAAAACAACGGGTTGCGTGCCATCGTCCGTCGCCGTGTTGTTCGACAAGACCCAGGCCGGCGCTGCCCATAATTTTTGNNTATATACAACAGCCAGTTACGGGAATCAAAACTATATGAGTGCCATGCCGATGGCGGGCAACGGGGTGGGATTAAGCCAGATCGGCTTGAGTGGCGCTGTGCTGTCTTTGCGGCAAAACTTGTCTGGTACCACACCGAATAATTATGCCATCGAGGTGACAGGACTTGGCGATGTGTTGATCCCCGCATTGTCGGCGTGCAATGGGGTTGATTACAGCCATGTGGCGACTGGCGGGCTTCCGCAAGATTTTACGGGTGGCGCCAATTGTGTGTATGTGGTGGCGGATAACGCCATGGGGTTTTTGATTAATCGATATTGATTTTTTAATGAGAGGTCGTGTGATGACGTCAGGGCAGATCCAAAGCAGAGCTAAACCAATCTACATCAAACAATGCCAAACGATTGAAAGGGGGAGTCGAGCGTGTGGTGTCAGTGCTGGGCATTGCCCGGTTGTCAGGCGGTCTTGCGTGGTTACCGCAACGCATGTGCAGATTTATTTGCCTGATTTAGCAATTGGCTATCAACGTGGTTTCAGTTTGGTTGAAGTGATTATTACGATTGCCATTATCGGGATTCTGACCGCAGGGTTGATGACTGCGCTGTCGGGTGGCAATGATTCAAAAATGACGGCGCTGTTTGCCAAGGCGCAAGATGTTGCTCAGGCGGTGTCCCTGTATCAGGCCAAAACCAATTGCACGCCGAATAACCTGCAAGTGTTGTTCAACAAAGCGTTGGCCACAGCAGCCAATAATTATTGCGGTAATGATACGGCAACTTTGTACGGTGCTGCTGATTATATTTCAGCCATGCCGGTGGTGGCAGGTACCAATAATCTGGATCTCGCCAAGGTCGGTTTTACAGGCGCCTATCTGTACATTACGCAAAACTTTGGCGGCATCAATGATTATGTTCTTGAAATTGGTGGGCTGGGTGCAACCGACCAGCAAGCATTCGTCAGCAAGTGCGATGGCGTTGACTACACGAATGGCGTGGCCATGCCGACCAGCGCTGCCATCGTCACTAGTCCTTGTGTTTCGGATGGGGCGGGCAATGTTGCCATGCTCATCAACAAGTATTGATGGGCTGCTTGTGCGATCTCAGGCCGGATTCATCGCCGTGTTGTATGCCGCTGTTCTGGCATTGGTCATGGCGTTGACGGTGGGGGCGCTGGTGGCGCAATTGGGGCGCAGCGGAGCGTTGAACAGGGCGACAACCGGTGCTGCATTGAATCAACAAAGTCAGTTGGTCGCGTTTCAGCAACGCCTGTCCGACTGGTATCGCGCTAATGCCTGGCAGATCGACAGTCAAGCGGGACAGCCCGACCTGGCGCTTGTTTTGGCTCAAGCGGGCATTGTTGCGCCATCCGGCATGATGAGCGACGTGTCAGAGCAGATTGTGCAAAATGGGGTTGGTTATCATGTGATTGCCTGTTGGTTTCCGTTGCCGGGTGCAAGCGGGGTGGGGCTGGATCATGTGACCGGTCGTTTCAGCCCCGGTATTTTGCAAGGTCAGCCAGCCCAAACGCCCTATGTGTTGATATCGGGGCTTGGTCTGGAAACAGCGCTATTGACACAAACGCGTGGCAATTTGAATGCAATTGCCGACAAACTGGCGCAATACTTTGCTGCACAACAGGTTGCTGATGCCGATATGGCGGCAGATGTGAACTGGTTTTGTGATTCGGCTTGTTCGACAAACGGGTTGGCCTTGCCTTGTTATGGAAATGCGCCGGGCGTAACGTCCGCCGTGCCGATTCTGCAAACTGATCTGGCTCAGCGTATCGGGTTGTCTCCGGCTGAACAATTGTCAGCATGGACACCGAATAGCCGGATTTTAGTCAATAACCATCCGCTTTCAGGGGCTTTGCCGTTTGTGGTCAGTTTATACGCCGCATTGCCATGGGGTGG
Organism: Thiobacillus sp. UBA2487; assembly: GCA_002341815.1. Taxonomy (GTDB): domain Bacteria; phylum Pseudomonadota; class Gammaproteobacteria; order Burkholderiales; family Sulfuriferulaceae; genus Sulfuriferula. The sequence continues at coordinate 20,997 of DDOT01000029.1, forward strand.
CTATCTTACGGTGCAGGCTGTTTCGGGATAAATACAGATGAACATTAAAAGAAGCCTTGAACATATTCTGCAAATTGCCTTTGTATCCGATGTGCATCTTACCGTCGGTGAGCCTGTCTGGTTTCGCGCGCTGGGTGTGATGCAGCGAGCCAGTGGTGACCTGTTGTCAGAGCCCGACATTATGGTCATGTTGCGTGAATTCGGTATTCACAGTGCGCCGGATAAATTAGCGATGCCGCGTGGTTCCGGCAAAGATGGCGATGGTTTTGCAGTGTCGTTCGGCGATTGGCGTTTGCGGGTGGATGTGGTGTACGCCAACGGCAGACGTTTATCGGTGGTGATGCGGAAGCTTAATCGCTGTCTGCCGGTCGCAGAAGACATTGGTTTGCCGAAAGCGCTGATTCAGCAGATTGAACGACCGACCGGTCTGGTGTTGATTACCGGTGCAACCGGTTCGGGCAAATCCACGACCTTGGCCGTGTTGCTGGAATGGCTGAATCAGCGTCGACAAGGACATATCATCACCATTGAAGACCCGGTTGAATACCCGTTGGCATCTGGCGGTTGCAAGGTAACCTCGCGTGAAATCGGCCTGGAACGTGATGCATCCAGCTTCGATGCTGCGTTGCGCAGTGCCATGCGTGAAGATCCGGATATCATCATGATCGGTGAAATTCGCGATGCCGAAACCATGCGCTCGGCATTTTCAGCTGCAGAAACCGGTCACTTGGTGTTGTCCACCCTGCATACCAATTCCGCCATCAAAACCATTGATCGTGTGCTGTCGTTCTTTTCGGCAGATGAAAAAGATTGGGCGCGCAACATTTTTGCGTCGGTATTGAATTGCGTCATGTCGCAAGTATTGGTGAAACGTGCCGATGGCTTGGGGCGCGTACTGGCGTACGAATTGATGATCAACAGCAGCGCCATTGCGTCAATTATCCGTGAAAACAAGTTGCAAACCCTGATGAATGCCATTGGTCAGTCCGGTGATTCCGGGCAAGTGCTCATGAATGTCCGTTTGGCTGAATGGGTGCGTACCGGACAGGTGCTGGCAGAAGATGCGTTGGCCGTCGCATATGACCCGAACGATTTGCGCAGCAAGTTGAATCTGCACTGAGGACGACACCGTGTTAGTAATGAAACAAGGCTTTAGTTTGGTGGAAATGCTGGTAGCAATTGCGTTGATGTCGATCATGACGGTGGCAGTTGTTCCTCAGCTCAAATATTTACTGAACTTTCAGGCGGCTTCGGATACGCAAAACAAGCTTGGTGAGTTGTTGTCGGGGTTTACGGCGGCTTATCAGGCCAATATGTTGATTGTCGAAGCGGACACCAATGCGGATGTCAATTTTGGTGCGGCCGGCATCATGCAGGCGACTAATGTACAGACTGGGGCGCGTTGTAATGCGGGCGCCAGTCATTTTACGCCGTGGGCCAGTTATACCGGTCATGCTGCACCGACCTTGGCCATCGATGGTTATGGTGCCCCGTTGTGTGTATTGATTAACCCGCAAACATCGACCCAGTCAGATGGATTTCCACTTTATTATCATGTTGTTGCATTTGTTTCCACGGGGCCAAATAACGTATTGGACAACGGGACGATGCTACAGCCATCCGTCCAATTGACGTTAGGTGGCGATGATACGGGCGTGGTGTTTGATGGTCGGACAGTGGCATTGGCGGCTTACACCAGCACGCGCACCAAGATGCAAACCATCGCGCAAGCGTTGCAAGCCTATTATCAGGCGCGTTATCAAGCCGATCCTACCCGTTCGTCTTCTATCGATTACTGGTCGAACGGGGTGGGTAGTCCTGATGCGGCAACGCGCTGGGATTCCAGCAATCCTGGCAACCAGTTGCCATGGCTGTCGGCGGCAGGTGCATTGTACAGCGGCGATAACACCGATATCGCTACCACACTTGCATTATCACGCAATGATGTGACTGATGCGTATGGCAGCATCATGCAATTTGAAAATGCCGGTCCAAATGTCCGTTCGCCGGATAACAACAATGTCAATCTGGCGGTGCCGCCTTATACGGGGATGGTTTCCACGGTGCTGCCGGGCAATATTGTGCTTTCACAAGCGGTAGTGGGTGTTAATGACTAAGGAGATGTTGATGCATAAGGCTGTGGTTGTGTTGTTGCTTCTGCCGGGCATGGCTGGTGCGGCGGCTGATATTGATCCGTTTACCGGTGAAACCTTGGTCATTGAACAGACGCGTGCCAGTGTGGCGTTAACCAAGGCACAGAATGAATTGTTGGATGAACAAACCAAAAAAGCGCATGCTGAATTCATGTTGAAAAACGCAGATCGGATTTTCGCGGCCGAATTGCACAAGCAACTCAGTCAAACCAATGCGGTATCACCTAATGGGATTGTCATGAACTATCCCGATGCGCATTTCCCCGAGCCGGCTCACCAACCGGCGCCACTTCGCAAGGCAAAACAGTGGCCGGATTTATCAGCCGGCGTGCCGGTCGTTGAACCGGTCGTGCCAACCCGACGCATGGGACTGCAATTGTTGGGCACCCTTGAGCATGGCGGACAGCACGTGGCAATTCTGGATAACAATGGGCAGTCATTGCGCGTGCAAGAGGGAGGTATGGTGCTTGGTTATGGCAAGGTCAGCCATATTGGCGATGGCTGCGTCACGATTGGTGATCAGCAATATGAAGCGCAACCGGTCACCGTGAGTAATGCGGATCAACAAGACATTAGCACGTTGGCCAAGCGGGCAATGAATCCGATGGGCGCATCAGGAACATTGCCGATCAATGCGTTATCGTCAGCCGGGCAAATGACAGGTATGCCGCCGGCCCGGTTTGGGCAATAGGAGCAATTATGCTGCGTTATTGGATGGGTCTGTTGTGTTGTCTTATGGCGATGCCTGGTATGGCAGTGACCAGTAAAGCCAGTAAAACCTTGCTGGTATATGAATCGATTGGCCAAGCGCCAAATTATTCGGTCAGTTTTCGCGTGTACAGTGCCGCACTGGGATTTAGTGCCGCGTCAGGGCTATCGTTTAATTTGGCAGCCGCTCACGAGCAAGCTGCGACGGCAAACGCGATTGCTCAGTTGCCAGTGATTCCTGCGCTGGATAAACAGGGAAGATTGTTAACCCAGTCGGCATTGTTGAACATTGCCAATCAGATGGCCGTTCAGTATGCGCAGACATTGGCCGGTCAAATGGCTGGCACCATGCAAACGGCAGGGGCGGCCTCCGGTATTTTTAATTATGCCCAACAAGTCAGGGTGCAAGGTAACGCACAACCCATGTATCTGGTTTGGCAGGAACTGGTGGATGTTAATGGAAGACCGCGTTACGGTAATTTTGTATTGCAACCCGGCGCACCCAATTACCTGTACGGTAATTACACGTCGTTGGCGGTTGCCAACACCTTGCCGGCCAGTTTTGCATATCCGCAAGGTGGTCAATTGGTTTGGCAGCAGGTTAAACCGCTAACCCAGCCCAATCAAGCGCCGCAAGCCATGACCACGCCGCAAACCGTCAATGTGAATGGCGCATTTGATGCGCCAGTGGCCGATCAGAATGCAACGACGTATCCGGCTGGCTGTCAGGCAGATGCGACCGGCAAGGTGTTTTGCGATCCGGATTACGGCCTGAAGTGCCTGATTAATCATGCGTCAGATCCGTATAGTCCCGCACAGCCCAATCCGGCAAATCCGGCGGATAGTGGTTGTCCCGCCACCCCGATTAACGGGTTCACAGATTTTGTGACAATCCTGAATCAAAATGGCGCATCGGCCGGGTATCTGGATTATGTGCGCAGTCTGTCGCCGGTCTATACGTATTCCACTAATGCCCAAGGTCAGACCGTGCAAACCGCGCAGGTGTCGGTGAGTGTGGATTCTCGATTGTTGTCGTTATCGAAAGACTTTTATGGATGTGCTTTCGATATCAAGTCTCAAAGAGCAACTTGTACTTCTCATATCAGTATTCGGTGTTCCAGCCCGACAGGTATGTTTGTTTTTGGTGGAAATGCGGGCGCTGGGTTGTGTTATTCGGGGGATAGTTATCTGGGGGCTGAACTGTCTCCTGACGTGATGGCATATGGGTCACAAACATTTACCATTACCGACTGCCCCATACAAACGATGGATAAAAACGGGTGCTTTAATTCATCAGGGACGGGGAACATACAATCCGGCCATGTAAATGGTAATCCCGCAACGGGCACATTCACTAACGCGGGTCACATTGGTTA
>DDOT01000161.1:0-231 GCA_002341815.1 Thiobacillus sp. UBA2487
CCCGGCGTTGCCGGACACGGTACCCAAATCGACGGTGTCAGCGTATGAAATACCCGCAGACAAGGTGAGCAGGCTGGCCGCAACCAGTTGAACCAACTGTTTGCGGCGCAGTAGATTGGTTTTGCGCATATGAGTGACTCCCTTAGTCAAGTAAAGTTGAAACCTTGCCGACTATAAAGCCCTCTACTTAGCTGACGGTGACCAAATGATGAAGTTTTTTTGACACCATTT
>DDOT01000161.1:345-6001 GCA_002341815.1 Thiobacillus sp. UBA2487
TTTATATCCGGGATTTGTGCGTCACGTCATCAATGGCGGAAATATTCGCGTTACAATACAGGCCCGATCATGGCTTGAATTCGCACAATGAGCAGACAGATATTTCTGGATACCGAAACCACCGGTCTTGAGCCGCGCCTGGGCCATCGGATTATCGAAGTGGCCGGTGTGGAAATGGTGAATCGGCAGCTAACGGGGCAGTATTTTCATCGTTATCTGAATCCCGATCGTGAGATTGATGCCGGTGCTGAAGCCGTGCATGGCATCAGCAGTACATTTCTGCAGGATAAACCACGCTTTGCTGATATCGCTGACGATTTGATCGAATTCATCGATGGCGCAGAACTGGTGATCCATAATGCATCGTTCGATATCGGGTTTTTAAATCACGAAATGGGGTTGTTGGGCCGACCGGACATCACCACATGGTGTACGGTGCTGGATAGTTTGAAAATGGCGCGCGATTTGCATCCCGGACAAAAAAACAACCTGGATGCCTTGTGTCGGCGTTATGACATTGACAACACCAACCGTACCTTGCATGGTGCTTTACTGGATGCGGAGCTACTGGCATCCGTGTATTTGGGCATGACACGTGGGCAAGACAGTTTAATCATGGAGTTGCCTGCTGAGACGAACCCGAATCAACCACGGGTTAACTTGGCCCGATTAACACTAAAACGTATCCCACCCAATGCTGCCGAACTGGCCTTGCATCAGCAAACACTCGAAGCCATTCAAAAAGAAAGCAAAGGCGCCTGCTTGTGGCTGGCTCAAGCATTGCAAGGTTGAAATGACAGAGGTTGTTTTGACGGGCAGTCGGTAACCCTTTACCATTGGCGGGTTAATTGTCGACAAATGCGCCATTGCGGGTTTGTAGCTACTGTTTGTTATTATCGGGATTTTTACTGTGCGATTTGTTCAATTCAAAAATGTTACTGTTCGTTTAAAGCCACTGCATTCTATTTTGGCAAAATTGCCGCCGGTTATTGCGTTAACCTTGTCTGGCTGTGCGGGTTATTTGCCAGAGCCGGGACCGGAAGTGTCGGATGTTAAATCGGGTGCCGTGCAGTCCAATTTGCCGGTGATTGGCGTAACCGAAACGGTGGCGCAGCGAGTGGCGAATGCCGACAAGCCGCAATCGTTTGCCAAAACCTGGCCACAGCGTACCACCAGCCCTGATTATGTGGTGGGTGCGGGAGATGTGTTGGCGGTTTCTATTTGGGAAGCGCCACCCGCCATGTTGTTTGGCTCAACGGTGCTTGACCCGCGTGCGGGCGCTGCCACGGTGCGACAAACATCGTTTCCCGAACAAATGGTATCGGCACATGGCACCATCAACGTGCCTTTTGCCGGTGAAATACCTGTTGCCGGAAAAACGCCGGAAAATATTGAGGCGGAAATCGCTAATCGTCTGAAAAACAAAGCGAACCAACCGCAAGTGCTGGTGCAGGTAACACACAACATGACCAGCAATGCCACGGTGGTGGGCGAGGTGGCGCAAAGCGTCCGCATGCCGCTTACCGCCAAAGGGGAGCGCTTGCTTGATGCATTGGCCACGGCAGGCGGGGTGCGCCAATCTGTAGCCAAAATGACCATCCAGCTCAGTCGCGATGGACAGGTGGTCAGCATGCCTTTGCAAAGCGTGATTGCCGACCCCAAGCAAGATGTCATGCTCAAGCCCGGTGACGTGGTCACCGCCTTGTACCAACCACTCAGCTTCACTGCCTTGGGTGCCAGCGGCATTAATCAGGAAATCAACTTTGAAGCCAGCGGCATTTCGTTGGCGCAAGCCTTGGGGCGTATGGGCGGCACGCAGGACATGCGCGCCGACATCAAGGGCGTCTTTGTGTTTCGTTTTGAAAATCCGGCAGCCATGCCTGACGATGGTAAAAACATGCCGCATACGCCGGAGGGCAAGGTTCCGGTTATTTATCAGGTCAATATGGGTGATCCGCATACGTTTCTGGTGGCGCAAGATTTTCCGGTGCGCAACCATGACGTAATTTATATAGCTAATGCCCCCGGCGCCGATCTGCAAAAATTCCTGAATATTGTGACCACATCCATTTATTCGATTGCCACCTTGCAAACGCTGGCACCGTCATCCGGTTTGTGATGTGGATTAAACATTTGCCGATGAACGTTTTTGCTGGGCGGTGGCTGATATGCTGATCGATGTCACCCGTCTTGCCGACAGGTTGTTGAGGGGACGTTTACCGACCGGCGTTGATCGGGTCGGGCTNNGGCTCGCGTATGTTGCACATTATCAGGACAATGCGCGGGCATTGGTGCGCTATTCTGGCCACTGGATTGAACTGGACCACAAACATAGCCGACGGATTTTTACGGCCATGTTAAGTGGTGAACGCAATATCGCTAACGACATTCGCCGTCCGGTGCTGGCATCAGCCTTTAAAAAACACAAATCCAAAGGCAGCTTATTGTTGAACGTGGTACACAGCGGGCTGGACGATCCGGCTTATGCAAAAGAGATGGTCAAGCGCCAGATGCGGCCGGTTTTCTTTCTGCATGATTTGATTCCGCTAACCCATCCCGAATACTGCCGACCCGGCGAAGCCGGTAAACACCAACGACGATTGGACACCATGTGGCGACACGGGCGCGGCCTGATCATGAATTCAGCGGTCACCCGACAAGAATGGCGGGATTATTTGCAGCGACACCATGCCAGCGCACCGCCCGATGTGGTGGCGGCCTTGCCGCCAGCCGACATGCCGCCAGCCGGCCCCAATCCATGGCCGCAACGCGATTACTTTGTTTGTTTGGGGACGATTGAACCGCGTAAAAATCACCTGTTGTTGCTTAACCTATGGCGTCAACTGGTGCAAGAGCAGGGCGACAACGCACCGGGTCTGGTGCTGCTTGGGCAGCGTGGCTGGGAATGCGAGCAAGTGGTCGACATGCTCGAACGCTGTCAGGCGCTGGAAGGGCATGTCATGGAATTGGGCACTTGCGATGATCTTACCTTATCGGCCTGGTTGTTCCATGCGCGTGGTCTGCTGTTCCCTTCTTTTGTGGAAGGTTACGGCATTCCGTTGGTTGAAGCGCTGGCTCACAAAGTACCGGTTATTGCCAGCCGGCTCGCGGTTTTTCGTGAAATTGCTGCCGACATTCCCGATTATCTTGATCCGTTGGACGGGCCGGGTTGGAAGCAAGCCATCCAGAATTATCGTCATGCCAACAGTCAAGCTGCTGCGCAGCAACGCCAACGTATGCAACATTACAGCCCGCCTGACTGGCAGACTCATTTTGCGCTGGTTGACGAACTGCTCGCGCAAATTGATTAACCGGTTTTCCGGATACGCAGCCAGTGTAAATCATTCCCCGAAATGAAAAAACCGGGTCAAATCAAGGTTGCACATCACGTTAGGTTGTTGTTAAAACCTCACCAACCAGACCGGACAGCAATCGCAGGCAAGCGGTGTCAACGGCGGCAGACAAGCCCGGCTCAGCGAAAAAAACGCCACGAATCTGAATGCTGGCGGTCATCAAGGCCAGATAATCGCGCAGCAGGCCGGTATCCGGCGCACAAGCTTCCTGCCAAAAGCGGTCAAGGCCGTGTTGAAAGGTTAAGCCGGGTACGTCATATATGGACTCACCCAGCACCACCACCGGGCTGCCCAAGCGTAAGGCTTGCAAGCCGGCAGTGCTGTTCACCGTTACCATGCCGGCGCTATGGGTGATCAGCGTGTCCAGATTGCCGCCATCCAGATAGCTCACGCGATCATGCAAATGCAATTCGGCTGCCATGTGCGCTATTTCGCGTCGCCAATGCACCAAACCCGGATCCCACGGATGAACCTTGAATACCAAACGGTCATCCGGTTTGGCATGATCGGCAAATGAACGCATCACCACCCATAGTGCCTCAGCCACACTATCAAACGGCGAATAGGCCACCAACTGAAAATCATGCTCCAGTTGCATCGGAAACACAAACAATCGTCCCGGCGCTTGCAGGATATGCTGCATCTGGTGGTTTGCATGCTGACGATTAAACTTGGCACGCAGCAAACGCAAGCCGATGACGGGAAAATACAGCAAAGAGGGCGGGCGGTTATCGCTGCGACGGTAATTCGGCCACAACCACCAAAAAAACACGTTGGTAAAGCTGTATAACAAATCGCCGCGCGCCATGGCATCGGCATCATCGTGAAATTTTACTGTCAGGTCGGCGTCCGGCAGTTGCGCTGCCTGTTGGCGAATAATATCGGGGTTACGCGGAAAGCGTGAATTGGCGCTCATACCATCGCGTTCCAGCGTGATCCAGTCCGGGCGTAAATAACCAAAATCGGTTACGGTTACGCGCAGTCCTAATTCTTGGGCTATGGCAACCGCTTGTTTGTGGTAGCGCCGTTGTTCGCCCAGCAATACCAAATCAGTAACCTGGTTGCTCAGGCAAAACTGGCGAAAAAACAGTCCCCAATGCCGCAGGCGGCCCCGATAGTTAACCTTGGGCAAGCCTTGCCAAAACAGCCAGTCGCCAGCGCTGAAACAAATGCCGGTAACACGATGATGGCGGTGTTGTAACTGATGAGCAATGCGCCGAAAAAAAGGCGAGGGCATGCCTTGCAAAAATACAAAATGTTTCATGTGTGTTTTTCAGGAAATTGCGCTAAAAACCACTGGGCGGATTGTCGCATACTGGTAGCATAATCNNTCAATGCGTGAATGTGCACCACGCGCCAAGCGGATTTTTTGCGCCGAATGGCCGCATGTCCGGCCAAACAGGCGCACCAGCAAACGATGCAGCAGGGGTTCTTGTCGAGGGGCAAACAATGGCCAGACGGTTTCAAACACGCTGGCGATGCGGTCGGCCAACCAAAAGGGCAGGCTGATCACCAACCCGCGCCCGTTAATAGCGGCTTTCAGGTCGCGCAAAAACATGGCCCAATCGGTATCGTGGTCGTCCCGAACATTAAAACATTGACCAACTGCAGCGTCGGCAGTGGCCGCCCAAATCATGTCATCCACCAGATTGTCCACATGCACCAAACCGGCATTGACCTTGCCACCATCAATTTTCAGCATCAAACCGTTGGTCAATTCAGCGCCGATTCGTTCAATAAACTGGCTGCCGGGACCAATGACATTGCACGGACGAATCACCGTGAAATCAACCCCCGCATTATCCAGCAAATCGCGCACGCGCTTCTCGCCCAAGGCTTTGCTCCTGCCGTAGCCGAATTCGCCGCCGATTACCGCACAGGTTTCGTCGCAAGGTTGTAGTGGAAATGCATACACATCTACCGTGGACAAGTGCAGCACGCGCGGTGGGGGAGTGCAGGCAATTACCGCCTGCATCAAATTTTCTGCGCCGTGCAGATTAACGGCCAGATAAGCGTCCATGTTGTCCCAAGTGTGCACATTGGCCGCGCAATGAAACACGTGCGTTACACCGGATAATGCCGCCTGCAGTTGTTGCGGAACCGTTAAGTCATCGACAAAGATCTCGATCCGGTCGTTTAGCGATGCATCCAATCGGCCCGCCTCGCGCACCACCACCCGAACCTGCCATCCACGCGCCAACAGGCGTTTAACCAGCACCCCGCCAATAAAGCCCGTCGCCCCGGTCACTAACGCGATATGTGTTACTTTGCTCATTTATGTACTAGCCCGATCTTTTCATGAA
>DDOT01000154.1:0-1146 GCA_002341815.1 Thiobacillus sp. UBA2487
TTTAGGCGTATGAACAACTACGCCACGCTTTCATAACATTCCACTCTGTAACAAAATCCCGCGTGATCATCACGCGAATTCATGAAATGATCGGGCTAGTATGGCGTCGCCAGTTGCTGCTGCAAATTCATAGGAAAAATACAATCGTCATTGTAGGTTTTTGTCTGGATAAGGTGCAGATATACACTGACTATGGTGCCAGAGGTTTTATATTAAAAATCAATCCATTAGCCAGAAAGTGCTATTGCTTGGCGCTAATGATTGGCCGAGAATGGCACCAAGCGTCAACAACACATCATTCAATTTATCAGGGAGTAGGCACATGCAAGTCAGAATGCTTAAAAAAATGGGTTTCGGGTTGGTTGTTTGTGCAATGAGTGCGTCATCTGTGGTGGCCGGTGCGACTACTCTGAGCGGCAATCTTACTGCGGATAATTATTTTCAACTTTATTTGAGCAATAGTAACGCAACGTTAGGTACGTTAATCGTTAATGGGTCAACCTCAAATTGGTGGACACCTGTTTCATTTTCTACGAATTTAACGCTGGGTCAAACCGAATACCTGCATGTGGGTGTGGATAATGTGGGCGGCCCTGGTGCGTTATTGGGCAGTTTTTCGTTGAGCGGCACGGGGTTCACGTTCTCGAATGGTGCGCAAAACCTGGTCACCAACACGACTAATTGGTTGGCTTCTCCGGTTGGTGCGTATAGCGCTAATTACTCGCCTTATGTTGCACCTTCCTTGACCCCCACCTCTGATGGTGTCAATGGCGTTTCGCCATGGGGGGCAATGCCATCCATCAACAGTTCTGCACAATGGTTGGATTCAGGTGCTGGTTATACCACTACTTGGTTCAGCACGGCCATTAACAAAACGGCCCCTGCAGTACCTGAGCCAGAATCACTGGTGATGATGATGGCTGGTTTGGTGGCAATCCGTTCACTGGTTAAACGTCAACAAATCAAAAAGTAATCAGCACAACCGACTGACGTTCAAGCGTTAATGGAACGATAGTTGGATATAAAAACCCCGCTGAATGATCAGCGGGGTTTTTTATTAGATCGATATCGGGCTAAATCACGAACATATGAAAGGGTTGGGTTAATATCATGTTTTGTTTGTGATGATTGTGTCAAGATGGTAAC
>DDOT01000154.1:1160-1382 GCA_002341815.1 Thiobacillus sp. UBA2487
ACCCGCCGCTCAAATCATCCGTGATCTGATGCGCCTTTACATCGCAGACAGCGAAACTCCTAACCCTGACACAACCAGCACGGGACGATGACCACGTTGCTCATGCCCTGCTGTTGGTTCAAGATCGATCATGTAAATATCGCCGCGCTTCATTGAAGTAATGGTATGGACGCCCACTACCCGAAAATATCTCAATTCTTTAACCCGATCATTTCATGAATT
>DDOT01000154.1:1476-13490 GCA_002341815.1 Thiobacillus sp. UBA2487
ATTTATGAAATGATCGGGTTAACAATTACCGCTTTTATTTGTGTTATATTCGTTAATTCGTTAGAATTAACGAACTTATAAAGTGTTGGTCAAATGATGGGTATGAGCGATGAACAACCGAGACATTAAAAACCTGTTGTACGAGCAAGTGGCAAGAATCAGCAAGGCCACATCCAACCCAAAACGGCTAGAGTTGCTGGAATTGTTGTGCCAAAACGAGAAGTCGGTCGATCATCTGGCAAAAGAAACGGAGATTTCTATCAAGTTGGCCAGTGCGCACCTGAAAGAGCTGAAATCGGCTCGACTGGTGGCAACACGACGCGAAGGCCAGTTTGTTTTTTATCGATTGGCCGATACGCGCGTTGCGGATTTATGGGTGATGTTGCGCGAACTGGCGGAAGAGCGCTTGCTGGAGCTGCAAATGGTCATGCGGGAAATGGTGGCGCGTCCAAATGATTTGTCGCCGATTGTTGGTGGTGATCTGCTGGCGCAAGTACAGCGCGGAGAGGTCATGGTGATCGATGTCCGGCCCAGGCTGGAATATGCCGTGGCACATCTGCCTTTTGCGCGATCCATTCCATTGTCCGAGTTGAAACAACGGATAAACGAGTTTTCTGTCGACAAAATGGTGGTGGCTTATTGCCGCGGGCCGTTTTGTCTGATGGCGAAAGATGCCGTGAACATATTGAAAAACGAGGGTATTCGCGCCACGCTTCTTGAATCGGGGGTGGCTGAATGGCGTTTAAGCGGGTTGCCGCTAGTGACCGAACAAGAATAATTTTTTAGGATAAAAAAATGTTTTTCAAACAATTAGCGACAAAGGAATCTTCACTATCTTATTTTTTTGGCTGCGGCACGTTGGGTAAGGCAATAGCCGTTGACGTAGTGGCGGGCGATGAGGACTGGTTCATGGCCGAGGCCGAAGCTGCTCGGGTCAAAATCAGTCATGTGATCGATACCCATATCCACGCCGATCATTATTCTGGTGGCAGACAGTTGGCTGACAGGGTGGGCGCGCCGTATTGCCTGTTCGAAAGCGATGCTGCGCTAGTCAAGTTTCCGATTCAGTCGTTGCACGACAACGAGATCATTGACGTAGGCAACGTTGAAGTTAAGGTGCTGCACACGCCGGGACATACCCTGGACAGCATTTGTTTGTTGGTCACCGATAAGCGACGCGGTATGGAGCCATGGTTTGTGCTGACTGGCGATACTTTGTTTGTTGGTAGCATCGGTCGGCCGGATCTTGCCGGGCGAGAAGCTGCTATGGCCAGCATGTTGTTTGACAGTTTACACACTAAATTGCTGGGTTTGCCCGATGCTACGGAAATATTCCCCGGCCATCAGGCTGGCAGTGTATGCGGTGCTGGAATTTCTGGAAAACCGTCTTCAACCATTGGATTTGAAAAGCGTTTTAATCCCGGTTTACACCTCACTGATCGGGATGGGTTCATACGCTATCTCATCAGCGATATTCCTCCACGACCAGCCGAGATGGGTCGGATGGTCGCAGCCAATATGGCAGCCTGATTTGCCCACACACGCCAGCGAGAATAGTGATGAACAATTTTGATCAGGAAGTAGTTGCTGCTGAAATCCTCTACGTCCGAGGCATTCGTGCCAATCTTCACCAGTTTGTTCAGCAGGCGATCCAAGTGTTTTTCGTCGGCTTGATGATCGGCATGGAACGCAACGTATTGCCGGTGTTAAGCCAGGGCTTTGGCGTGCCGAAGGGGTCGTTCCTGTATCTCATGTCGTTTGTAGCATCGTTCGGCTTCGTCAAGGGGATGTTGAATTTTGTGGCAGGGCGCCTGTCCGAATGCATCGGGCGCAAGAAAGTACTGCTGCTTGGTTGGCTGGCTGCCATCCCCATTCCATTTTTAATTCTGTATGCACACAACTGGGGCTGGATTGTGGCTGCCAATGTGTTTCTTGGTATCAATCAGGGCTTTGCCTGGAGCATGACCGTCACCAGCAAGATGGACATCACTCGTGCCGAGCAACGCGGCTTTGCTACTGGTGTAAACGAATTTTCTGGCTATGCTGCGGTAGGCATCGGTGGCTTGCTCACAGGGTATCTGTCGGTTGTCCTTGGCCCACGCGAAGCGCTGTTCGACTTTACGTTAGTCGTTATTGCGCTGGCGGCATTGATGGCTATGTTATTTATTCGTGAAACCTTACCATGGGCCAAGGCTGAAAGCAAAGCGCACGTACAACAGACATTGGGCCAACATCAATCGCATTTTCCAGGTGGTGTATCGGTATATCCGAGTGCTTGGGAAATCTTTACCTATGTGTCGTTTCGGCACCCAACTTTGAATGCGTTGTGTCAAGCTGGCGTGACCAACAAGATTGCGGATGCCCTGCTGTGGGTGCTGTTTCCAGTTTTCTTGCATGAGCATGGTCTTGAAATTGTGCAAATAGGCTGGGTAACGGCGATTTATGGCGCGGTTTGGGGTGCTTCCCAATTGCTGACCGGCGCATTGTCAGATATGATCGGCCGCAAGAAGCCCATTGTGGTGGGTTTGTGGGTGCTGAGTCTCGGTATCGTTTCCGTGCCGCTAGTGCATGGTGTCGTGGCATGGTCCATCAGTGCGGCGGTGATGGGCGTAGGTATGGCGTTGTTGTATCCGAACCTGATTGCAGCCGTTGCGGACATCTCCCACCCTGCTTGGCGTAGTTCCGCGCTCGGCACTTACCGTTATTGGCGCGATACTGGCTATGCCATTGGCGCTGTTATTCTGGGCTTGGTCGCGCAATGGTGTCACAGCGTTGATGCGGCATTTTGGTTCGTGGCCGTAGTGCTCGTCTTGTCTGGGTTATTCTTTGCCCTGCGTGCGCAGGAAACTCACCATCATTTAAATGTGCTCGACCAAGGCCGCTACTGGAATAATCAACATTGATAACAGCGGCGCGGTAATCATCCAACCTGCCATAGGTACAGCAATCCGCCGCATCGCTGAAGCGCATTTCTGGGCGACTGCCAATCAGTGGGTCGCCAAGGTGTATGATGCCGCAACGCCGATTGGCGCAGACCTATCACAAGTGCCGAATGCCCCATCAGATCGGGCATGGCTGCAGATTGCCAAATATTTTTGACGAGTGGTTGTTTGGTTTGTGACAGTAACGCGTTGTTACGCTGTTTTACAGGCAACAACACGATGGCATGTTGAATGGCATGCCAAGAAGCTTATTAATTAATAAAAATTCGATTAATTAACAGGTTGCGATAATTTTTTGGCGGAGAGTGAGGGATTCGAACCCTCGGTCAGATTTTTGATCCAACGCTCCCTTAGCAGGGGAGTACCTTCGACCACTCGGCCAACTCTCCGGTACTACGTGTTGACGTGCTTTAAGCAAGCAGGGCGCGATGTTACCTTAACAATGGCGTTTAGTCAAATTTCGCAATGGTTTTGCCATTTTCCAATCCGAATGCTTTGTGCAGCACCCGCACCGCCAGTTCAAGATATTTTTCATCGATAACAACCGAAATTTTGATTTCGGAGGTGGAAATCATGCCAATATTGATGTTTTCAGCAGCCAACGTTTTGAACATGGTGCTGGCGATGCCAACGTGCGAGCGCATGCCGACACCAACGATGGATACTTTGGCAATGTTGGGGTCGCCGATTACTTCACGCGCGCCAAGTTTTTGATTGAGCTCAGTGAGCAAGGTCATGGCGCGGTTGTATTCGTTACGATTGACGGTAAACGTAAAATCCGTGGTGTTGTTGGCACCGGCGTTTTGAATGATCATGTCCACGTCAATATTGGCATCAGCGACCGGACCGAGTATTTGGTATGCAACGCCCGGGGTGTCTGGTACGCCCAACACGGTGATTTTGGCTTCGTCACGGTTGAAAGCGATGCCGGAGATAATGGCTTGTTCCATGTTGTTGTCTTCTTCCTCGAAAGTAATCAGCGTGCCGTCGCCTTCGGCTTCGAAACTGGAGAGTACGCGTAATTTGACTTTGTATTTGCCGGCAAATTCGACGGAACGGATTTGCAGAACCTTGGAGCCCAAGCTGGCCATTTCCAGCATTTCTTCAAAGGTGATGGTTTCCAGTCGACGTGCTTGGGGGACGATGCGTGGGTCGGTTGTGTAAACACCATCCACATCGGTATAAATTTGGCATTCGTCAGCGCTGAGTGCGGCTGCCAGAGCAACCCCGGTGGTGTCCGAGCCACCGCGCCCGAGTGTGGTAATGTTGCCTTGCTCGTCCACGCCTTGAAATCCGGCCACCACCACAACCTTGCCTGCATTGAGGTCGGCGCGGATATTCTGCTCATCGATGCTAAGAATGCGGGCTTTGGTGTATGCATTGTCGGTTAGAATGCGAACCTGGCTGCCGGTATAACTGCGTGCTTTAAGGCCAAGGTCTTTTAGTGCCATCGCGAGCAGGGCAATGGTAACTTGTTCGCCAGTGGATATCAGCATGTCCAGCTCGCGCGGATCGGGCTCGGCCTGAATTTGTTTGGCCAGGCTGATCAGGCGGTTGGTTTCACCGCTCATGGCGGACAGCACCACCACGACCTGATGGCCCAGCATTTTGAATTTGGCAACACGCTCGGCAACATTGCGTATGCGGTCGATGTTGGCGACGGAGGTGCCGCCGTACTTTTGAACAATAAGCGCCATGTGTTTAATAAATTACGGGCTGTTTGCAGAATAATCGAACATTCTATCCAATTTCTGCTGAATTTTCCATACCGTGCTGCTCTGTGAGGCGCGCAGCCAACCTGTTGCGGTTTATGCGGATTTCAGGCTGTCGGTCAAATGAGGCGCTAATGTTTGCAAAATTTGGGCAAAGATTTTTGGGTTGCCGCCGACGATATTGCCACTGTCGATATAGCCGTCATTGCCTTCAAAGTCGCCTACCAAGCCACCAGCTTCTTTAATCAGCAGGCAGCCTGCTGCAATATCCCATTTTGACAGACCGATTTCCCAGAAGCCGTCCAGTCGACCTGCGGCCAACCAGGCCAAGTCAAGGGCAGCAGAACCCGGGCGACGCACACCAGATGTTTTTTGCAGCATGTCGCGGAACATAGCCATGTAGGTGTCCAAATGGGTAAAATCTTTGTAGGGAAAGCCGGTGCCGATCAGTGATTCGGACAGGCGGGTGCGTTTGGCAACCCGTATGCGTCGTTCGTTCAGATAAGCACCTTTGCCACGCGAGGCTGTAAATAATTCATTACGGGTCGGATCATACACCACGGCTTGATCCAGTTGGCCCTGATGTACCAGTGCAATTGAAATCGCGAATTGGGGGAAACCGTGCAGATAGTTAGTGGTGCCATCCAGCGGGTCGATAATCCATTGGTAATCCGATTGTCCCTTGCGACCGCTTTCCTCTGCTAGAATGGCGTGTTCCGGATAAGCGTCAAGCAGGGTTTCAATGATGGCGGTTTCTGCGCTGCGATCAACTTCGCTGACGTAATCGTTGTGCTGTTTGCTCTCAATGTGCAGGGCATCCAGATCTTGCGATGCGCGATTGATGATGTTGGCGGCGCGACGGGCGGCTTTAACCGCCGTATTGAGCATGGGGTGCATGTTTTGAACGTGATGGTAGACGAAAACGGGTATTTTAACCCAGAAATGCTGGTTGGGCACGCTGACCTGAAAGGGTGGCTCAATTGATGGTGTCAGATCAAACGTTGTTGGCAAATGTGCGTGTGGTGTTAAGCCATACCAGTCACCCGGGGAATATCGGCGCGGCGGCGCGGGCCATGAAAACCATGGGCTTGTATGACTTGTCATTGATTAATCCGCGTGCATTTCCGGATGAACAGGCGACTGCCATGGCTTCCGGCGCAGACGATGTATTGGCGCATGCCCGTGTCTGCGCTACGCTGGACAGTGCTTTGGCAGACAGCGTGTTGGTGGTGGGGTGTACGGCACGCCGACGCGATTTGTCGCACGATGTGATGGATGCACGTATGGCCGCCAGCGAACTTTTGCGTTACGCAGCAACCGGAACGGTGGTCTTGCTGTTTGGTACCGAAATGTCGGGGTTGTCAAACGATGAATTGGAAAAGTGCCAGTTGTTGGTGAATATTCCGGCAAATCCGGATTATAGTTCACTTAACCTGGCGGCGGCTGTACAGGTGTTGGCGTATGAGTTGCGAATGGCGGCATTGGTACCAACGGTGACAGAATTACCGGCGCCGCTGGCTTGTCAGGCTGATCTTGAGTTGTTTTACACGCAACTGGAAACCACGCTGGTCAAGATCGGGTTTTTGAATCCGCAATTACCTAAGCGTCTGATGACCCGTTTGCGTCGTTTGTTTTCACGCACCCGGATTGAGCATGAAGAGTGGAATATTTTGATGGGGATATTGCGCCACATGCGCGAACCGAAGCATTATTTTGTGGACAGGGAAACTGTCGAACGGCAGTGAGTGCATCAGCCAAGTTGACAAAATCTGCGTGATCATCACGTAACTTCATGAAGGGATAGGGCTAAATGTTCAAACAATTGCGCGAAGATATCCATGTGGTGTTTGAGCGTGATCCGGCTGCGCGTTCGGTATTTGAGGTGTTGACCACATATCCGGGGATCCATGCCATTTTGTGGCACCGCCTGACGCATCGTTTATGGCAATGGAAATTCAGATGGTTGGCACGTTTTCTGGCATGGTGGGCGCGCTTTTGGACCGGTATTGAAATTCATCCCGGCGCAACCATCGGGCGCAGGGTGTTCATTGACCATGGCATGGGCGTGGTGGTGGGCGAAACGGCGGTAGTGGGCGATGATTGCACGTTGTACCATCAGGTCACGTTGGGTGGCACGTCATGGAGCAAGGGAAAACGGCATCCAACCTTGGCGGCTGGGGTGGTAGTGGGAGCGGGTGCTAAAATTTTGGGGCCGATCACCGTTGGCGAAGGGGCAAAAATCGGTTCCAATGCGGTGGTGGTGAAAGATGTGCCGGCGGGCGCAACAGCGGTGGGTATTCCCGCGCGCATTCTTTCGCCTGATCGTGCCCAGCCGGAAACCACGTTAAAGAAACTGGGATTTTCAGCGTATGCGATCAGTTCGGATATGAACGATCCGATGGTGAAAGCCTTGCATGGCTTGATCGATCATGCGGTAACCGTTGATGAACAATTAGTCTGGATGCGTGAGGCATTGCGCCAAACCGGCCATATTCCGTCGGCGTCCTGTACCGATGGCTTTGATCCTGAATACCTGAACAAAATAGTTGACTAATTTATTCGGGATTTGTATGATGGGCGTCAATTGGTTATGACATTGGGTGTGGGGGGGGCGGCAGTTGGCGCATACCTGCATCACTTTCGATTTGGAGTAATGACATGCGGTTGACGACCAAAGGCAGGTTTGCTGTAACAGCCATGATGGACCTCGCGTTACAGCATGGAAACGGGCCGGTTACGCTGGCCGGTATTAGTGAGCGACAAAAGATATCGCTATCCTATTTAGAGCAGTTGTTTGGTAAACTGCGTCGTCGTGAGTTAGTGGATAGCGTACGTGGCCCGGGTGGTGGCTACTTGATAGCGCGACCCTTGGAAGAAATTACCGTGGCGCAGATTATACAGGCGGTTGATGAGCCGATGGATGCGACCCAATGTGGTGGCATGCAGAATTGCCGGGATGAAAAACCGTGCATGACCCATGAATTATGGTCGAATTTGAATCAGCACATTCAGGATTATTTGCAAACTGTCACGCTGGCATCATTGGTACACATCCAGCGTGGCAAGGAAAGCGGGCGGTCTTCGACCTTGGTATTCGAACGTCAACAATCGGTGGCTGCCGCCGTTTGATAAGGAGCGTAGTAACGCAATGAAGCATCCAATTTACCTTGATTATGCAGCGACCACGCCGGTTGATCCGCGGGTGGCTGACAAAATGATTCCCTATCTGACCCAGAATTTTGGTAATCCGGCCAGTCGTTCGCATGCCTTTGGTTGGGATGCTGAAGAAGCGGTTGAAACGGCTCGCAAGCAAGTGGCCGATTTGATTAATGCAGACCCGAAAGAAATCGTCTGGACATCGGGGGCAACCGAGTCCATCAATCTGGCCGTAAAAGGCGCTGCCCATTTTTATAAAACCAAGGGCAAGCATCTGATAACGGTGCAGACCGAGCACAAGGCCACGCTGGATACCATGCGCGAACTGGAGCGCGAGGGCTTTGAGGTGACGTATTTGCCGGTACTGACCAATGGCTTGCTGGATCTTGATGCGTTTCGCGCAGCGATTCGTCCTGATACCATCGTTGCGTCGGTGATGTTCGTGAATAACGAAATCGGTGTTATTCAGGATATTGCGCGCCTCGGTGACATGTGTCGGGAGAATGGCGTGATTTTTCATGTGGACTCGGCGCAGGCAGCGGGTAAGGTTGATATTGATTTGGCCGTGCTCAAGGTTGATCTGATGTCCTTTTCGGCGCACAAGATTTATGGGCCAAAGGGTATCGGTGCGTTGTATGTACGGCGCAAA
This sequence comes from Thiobacillus sp. UBA2487, assembly GCA_002341815.1. Classification (GTDB taxonomy): domain Bacteria; phylum Pseudomonadota; class Gammaproteobacteria; order Burkholderiales; family Sulfuriferulaceae; genus Sulfuriferula. The sequence continues at coordinate 9,936 of DDOT01000154.1, forward strand.
CCCCGGATTCGTCTTGAGGCACAAATGCATGGGGGCGGCCATGAGCGTGGCTTGCGTTCGGGAACGTTGCCAACCCACCAAATTGTGGGCATGGGCGAAGCATTTCGGATTGCCAAAGCAGAGATGGCGCTGGAAAATGCCCGCATCCGTCGTTTGCGCGATCGATTGTTGCAAGGTTTGTCCGATATCGAAGAAGTGCATCTGAATGGTGACCTGGAGCATCGTGTGCCGCATAATCTCAACTTGAGCTTTAATTTTGTTGAGGGTGAATCGTTGTTGATGGCCGTCAAAGATATTGCCGTGTCCTCCGGTTCGGCCTGCACATCAGCCAGTCTTGAGCCTTCGTACGTATTGCGTGCCTTGGGGCGTTCGGATGAACTGGCGCACAGCTCAATCCGGTTTTCTATCGGACGGTTTACGACTGAGGAAGATGTCGATTTCACCATCGATTTGTTGCACAACAAAATTGCAAAATTACGCGAGTTGTCACCGTTGTGGGATATGTTCAAGGAAGGTATCGATCTGAACAGCGTGAAATGGGCAGCACATTAAACGAGGAGTATTAACATGGCATATAGCGAAAAAGTACTTGATCATTATGAAAATCCCCGTAACGTGGGGTCGTTTTCAGCGGATGATGATACGGTGGGTACCGGCATGGTGGGTGCACCAGCTTGTGGCGACGTGATGAAGTTGCAGATTCGCGTGAATGATGACGGCATCATTGAAGATGCGCGATTTAAAACCTATGGCTGTGGTTCGGCGATTGCGTCCAGTTCATTGATTACCGAATGGGTAAAGGGCAAATCGCTGGATCAAGCGCTGGAGATCAAGAATACCGCAATTGCCGAAGAGTTGGCGTTGCCGCCGGTTAAAATTCATTGCTCGATTTTGGCGGAAGATGCTATTAAAGCTGCTGTGGAAGATTACCGTGCGCGACACGGCAAGGTTGAAGCGGTGGCACAAGAGGTGTGAAAATGGGAATTACGTTGACTGAAGCCGCAGCACAACGGGTAGCCGAGTTTCTGCAAAAACGTGGAAAGGGCGTGGGTCTGCGTTTGGGCGTACGCACCAGTGGGTGTTCGGGGATGGCGTACAAGCTTGAGTTTGCCGATCGAATCGATGCCGGTGATGTGACGTTTGAAGATCATGGTGTCACGGTGTTGGTTGACGCCAAGAGCTTGCCCTATCTGGATGGCATGGAGCTGGATTTTACGCGCGAAGGTTTGAATGAAGGTTTTCGATTCAACAATCCGAACGTTAAAAATTCGTGTGGTTGTGGCGAAAGCTTTAACGTCTGATGCAACCGGATTTTAAAGCCGATTATTTTGAGTTGTTCGGGTTGGCGCCTGCGTTTTCGCTGGATATGCCAGCCCTGGAAAGCGCTTGGCGAGAGATGCAGTCTCGTGTGCATCCTGATCGCTTTGCCCATTTGGGCGATGCAGAAAAACGGGCCTCCTTGCAGTGGTCCAGTCGGGTAAACGAAGCGTGGAATACCTTGCGCAATCCGCTGAATCGGGCAACCTACTTGTTGTCATTGCATGGCGTAGATGCGTTGGACCCGATGAATACCCAGATGGCGCCTTCATTTTTAATACAGCAAATGACGTGGCGCGAAGCATTGGATGATGCGCGTCAAAAGCGTGATGGCGCTGCGTTGACCCGGCTTGAACAGGAAATACGTCAACAGACAGCAACGTGGATGGCGCTGCTGGCTAAACAACTGGATGAGTTGCAGGCTTGGCAAGCTGCTGCCTCTACCTTGCGCCAGCTCAAATTTGTCGAAAAAATCCGCGAACATATCGATCATGCGTGGATGGAACAAGAAAGTTGAATCATGGCGCTATTACAAATTGCCGAACCCGGCATGAGCACCGCTCCCCACCAGCATCGCTTGGCGGTGGGGATTGATCTAGGTACCACCAATTCGCTGGTAGCAACGGTTCGCAATGGCGTGGCTAACGTGTTGCATGATGAGGATGGTCGGGCCTTACTGCCTTCGGTGGTGTGGTATCACGCCGAAGATGCACCGGATGTTGGATATCTTGCGTTACAAGCCCAGGCGGAAGATCCGCATAACGCCATCAGTTCGGTCAAGCGTTTTATGGGACGCGCTTTGGCAGATATCAGCGAAGCGGCCAGTTTTCCCTACCGGTTTGTCGATGCGCCGGGTATGTTGCAGTTGCGCACGGCAGCCGGAATCAAGAGCCCGGTTGAAGTCTCGGCAGACATTCTGCGTGTCTTGCGCGAACGTGCCGAACGTTCACTGGGGGGGGAATTAACCGGCGTGGTGATTACCGTGCCGGCTTATTTTGATGATGCACAACGTCAGGCCACCAAAGACGCTGCCCGACTGGCCGGTTTGAATGTGCTGCGCTTGCTGAACGAGCCGACCGCGGCTGCTATTGCCTATGGATTGGATAATGCGGCGGAAGGGGTTTATGCCGTTTATGATTTGGGCGGCGGTACGTTTGATATTTCTATTTTGCGCTTGTCGCGCGGCGTGTTCGAAGTATTGGCCACCAACGGCGATTCGGCGCTGGGTGGCGATGACTTCGATCATCGGGTGTATTGTTGGATATTGGAACAAGCCGGCTTGCAATTGTTGAGTGCGGAGGACAATCGGCTGTTGCTGGCCAAAGCGCGGGAAGCGAAAGAAGCCTTGTCCGAGCATCGACAAACCCGTATTACGGCGATATTGTCCACGGGGCACACCGTTGATCTGGAATTGGCGGCGACGCAATTCAATGAAATGACCCAGCCATTGGTCAACAAGACCTTGTTGCCGGTGCGTAAAGCGCTGCGCGATGCCGGGTTACAGATGGATGAGGTGCGCGGGGTGGTGATGGTGGGTGGTTCAACCCGTATGCCGTGTATTCAATCTGCTGTGGCTGCTTTGTTCGGGCAAGATCCGCTGAACAATCTTGATCCTGATAAGGTGGTGGCCTTGGGTGCCGCGATTCAGGCGAATGTGCTGGCCGGTAATCGTGCCGAAGAGGAGGACTGGCTGCTGCTGGATGTGACCCCGTTGTCATTGGGCATCGAAACCATGGGCGGGTTAACAGAAAAAATCATCCCTCGCAATTCGACGATTCCGGTGGCGCGTGCCCAAGAGTTCACCACATACCGTGATGGACAAACCGCAATGAGCATACATGTGGTACAAGGCGAGCGAGAACTGGTGGCAGATTGCCGGTCGCTGGCACGTTTTGAATTGCGTGACATTCCGCCGATGGTTGCGGGTGCCGCGCGTATTCGGGTGTTGCTGCAAGTGGATGCCGATGGGTTGTTGTCGGTAAGCGCTGAAGAATTGCGTAGCGGGGTACATGCGTCGGTGAGTGTCAAGCCGACCTATGGACTGGCTGACGATGACATCTCGCGCATGTTGGAGTCCGCTTTCAGTCACGCGCATGATGATATGCAAGCCAGAGCGTTGCAGGAAGCGCGGGTTGAAGCGCAGCGTGTGGTTGAGGCGACTGTTGCGGCATTGCAACAGGATGGTGATCAATTGCTGTCCGAACGTGAGCGGGCGGATATTGCCGCTGTGATTGCTAC
>DDOT01000154.1:13501-13639 GCA_002341815.1 Thiobacillus sp. UBA2487
GTTTGGCCAGCGAGGATTATGTGGCGATTGGTGTGGCTGCCGATGACCTGAATTCGGCAACGGCAGCGTTTGCAGCGCGCCGCATGGATGCCAGAGTAAGAAGCGTACTGACAGGCAAGCGCTTGGATAGTATCTGAC
>DDOT01000128.1:0-4754 GCA_002341815.1 Thiobacillus sp. UBA2487
AAACGGACCAAGGGTTGCCAGTCCGGCCAGAAGAAAGGTTAGGGTGGCAGGATGCGTACGAGATGGCGACATACTTAGTGTACGGATTCCTGGACCAATATCCACGGCGCCAATACCACTGCCCATATGGCCGGATTGCGGGCCTGCCAGTCAATCGCTGTGGCATCGTCGAGCTTGCCAAGCCGGCCGGATTGCATGAGGGCATCGACATAGACCGAGTCATCATTGGCCACATGCGCGGCCACCTCCACCAGATCAAGTCCTCCCGCAACCTTGATTAATTGCCCTTTGGCAAAAAATGGTTGCAGTTCTTGCCAGTCTGCCTTGGCGGTTTCACCATTTAGTTTGGCTCGCATGATGTCAAAGGCGTCGTTCAAGGCTATTCCTCTTCGTTACTCAGCAACTCGGTGTTTGCTTGCAGTTCTTCCAGATTAACGGATTCTATTTTGCGAAAATGTTGGCTGATTTTGCGACTGGAGACGTGAACGTCTTGTGCATCTTCATGCGCCAAGCGAATGTGGTCAGCCAGTTTTTTCATGCGTTGGTCAAATAAACCGAAGTCTTTGTTCAGTTTGCCCAGTGCATCTTTGATGATGTGGATCTGCTTGCGGGTTTCCACATCTTTGATGACCGCACGTGCGGTATTGAGAACGGCCATCAGGGTGGTTGGCGAGACGATCCATACCCGTTTTTGTTGGGCGTATTCATTCAAGTCCGGGTGGTTGCCATGTATTTCCGCAAAGACGGCCTCGGCCGGGACAAACATCACTGCGCCGTCCGAGGTTTCGCCATCAATGATGTATTTGCCGGCAATATCATCAATGTGTTTGCGAATGTCAGCTTTAAAGGCGCGGGTAGCTTGCATACGCTCTAGTTCGGACAGGGATTGATCGCTGCCGCGATGCCAGTTTTCCAGCGGAAATTTAGCGTCGATGGCGACTTTGCCGGTTGGGTCCGGTAACTTCAGCAAGCAGTCTGTACGGGTACCATTTGATAAAGTGGCTTGAAATTCGAAGGTATCCGGCGGCAGCATGTTACGCACCAGGGCTTCCAGTTGGACTTCGCCAAACGCGCCGCGTGAACGCTTGTCACCCAACAGGGTTTGTAAGGAAACGACATTGCTGGTGAGTCCATCGATTTTTTTCTGGGCTTCGTCAATGGTTGCCAAGCGTGCCATCACGCTGATAAATGTTTCATTGGTTTTTTTGAAGCCTTCGTCCAGTCGTTCGGTGACCTTGCCGCTGATTTCATCCAAACGCTTGTCCACCGTGACCGTTAACTCCTTGATGCGCTCCGCCAATTGCTCACTGCTGATTTGCAGGCTGGATTGCAACTGGTTGCGTTCGGCCCGGCTGTGCTCGGCGAGTTGTTGCAGGGTGTCGGCCAGAAAGCGGGTTTGTGCGGTTTGCCAGTCGGCACGCAGGGTGGCCAGTTCGCTGTTTTGTGCGATTTGCAGGCTGCTCAACGATTGGCGTAACTGTGTGAGCTCATCGTTAAGCTGTTTGCGCATGGCTTCGCCATGGGCCACCAGTGCCAGATGCATGCGTTCACTGTTGTCTGACAAACCCAGTTGCATACGGTCGCGATTGTCCAGCAGCGTGGTTTGCAAGCGACTGGTGCTGTCTGTGAGTGTGTTGTGCAGACGATCGTCCCATTGTGCCAATAGCGCCTGCAGAGGCGCCGGGTCTTGTTTCTGGTTCAGTTTGCCAAGCAGCTTGCGTTGCTGATAAATCACCAGCAGCAGCATGATCAATGCGATCATGCCGAGTAAGGCGATTGCATTGAGGTCGTAACTGTTCATCCTGTTTCCTTGCTGGTTTGAAACCCCGGCCTGCAGACTGCGGAAGCACCGAACCTCGCTTTGTATGGCGAGGTTCGGCGAGCTGCTTATTTGCGCGCTGTGCGACGCAAGCGTGAAAGCAGACGCCGCGCCAGTTCGCCAAACAGCTCGGTTTGGGTGGGATGGGGATGAATGGCCTTGGCGACTTGTTCCAGCGTGAGTCGGGCGGATACCATCATGACCGCCGCACCAATCAAGGTGTCGGTGTGTTCGGTCAGGAAGTGAACCCCGATGATCACATGACTGTTTTTGTCAGCCACCAGCTTGATCATGCCGTGGGTTTCGCCAGTGATCATCGCTTTGGCATCAATGCTCATTGGCATTTTGGCTTCAACGGCGTCAATACCACGTTCTTGTGCCTGTGCGACTGACAAGCCGACAAACCCGGCCTGCGGACGACTGAACGTAACCCCGCAATCCACATCCTGGTTGTACTCGGCCGTTTCACCCAGCAGATTGTCTGCCGCCACCCGACCTTGTGTGGCGGCGGTGTGTGCCAGCATGTAACCGCCGATGACATCACCTACCGCATAGATGTGCGGAACAGCGGTGCGTCCGCGTTTATCGACCTGAATGGCAGCGCCGTCCAATGTAACGCCGGCTGCTTCCAGATTTAATTTCCCGGTGTCGGGACGTTTGCCGGTGGCCATTAAAACGCGGTCGCAAGTAAACCGGGCCGCACTGCCATCCGCCAATGCGTAATCCACGGTCATTGCGCCGGGTTTTCCGCTGATTTGGTTGATTTTAACACCGGTATGCACGGTGATTTCCTGTTGCAGGATATCGGTGAGTTGCTTGGCTATTTCCGTTTCTACTTCGGCCAATATGCGTTCGCGCGCTTCCAGAACCACGATTTCGGTACCGAAATCGCGGAAAATTTGCGCCATTTCAATGCCAATGACGCCGCCACCGACAATCGCCAGCTTTTGCGGCGGTTGCGCCATGTTCCAGATGGTGTCTGAGGTAATGACGCCTTGGTCGGCCAACCCTTCGCGTGCCCCAGGAATCGGCGGAATAAAGGGTGGCGCACCGGTAGCGATTACCGCCGCACCAAAGGTCAGGGTGTAGGCTTCACCTGTCGCAGGTACGATCTTTAGGGTATGTTCATCAATGAAGGAGGCGAAGCCTTCACGAACATCAATCTTGACCCCTTTGTCCGTTTTCAGGGCCATCTCGCCACGGGTTTGCAAGATGTTTTTGCGATGAGCTTCCAGCGTGTTCCAGTCCAATTGGGCATGCGCTGTGCCAAGTACACCTTTGTCGGCATCATGCGAACGGTCGCGCATCAAATCTGCGCTATGCCGCCACGCCTTGGAAGGAATACAGCCGCGCCACAGGCATTCGCCACCGGGTAGCGGCGCGTTATTGATCATGGCAACCTTGACGCCATGCTCGGTCAAATCGCGGGCGCAATCTTCACCCCCTGGACCGCCTCCAACCACAATAACCGGGAAATCCCAATTGCCGGCAGGGATCGGTTCGGTTTTGGCAACATCCAACCAGGTTTCGGGTTGTTCGATGATTTGTTTCAAGGTGGCCAGATAGGCTGCAACGTGAGCACCGTTAACCACGCGATGGTCGGCTGTAATGCACACCGGCATGCCATCAGCACCGGTGGCGGCTATTGCCATGATGGCGGCGATGCCGGGGGTTGGAATGGCTGTGAAATGCGTGACGCCAAACATGCCCATGTTGGAAATGGTGAAGGTCGGGTTGGCATATTCTGCCGGAGACAGCTTGCGGGCGCGTGCGCGCGGCATCAGGTCTGTCCATGCAGCTTGCAGTTCTTCTAATGAACGGCTTTCGATATTGGACAAAATCGGCACTACCAGTCCGCCACCGTCGGCAGATACGGCAATACCAAAATTGTGTTCAAAGCGTTCGACAATTTTGTCAACCGGTTGGTAACAGAAATTAAGCATCGGATGCTGCTTCATGGCCTCCGAGCAGGCTTTGGCGATGGCTACCGTGACAGAAACCTTGCGCGCTTTGGCAGCCGTAATCAGCTTGCCGGGCTGAATATTAAAGGTGACGTCGAAGGTCGGCAGGGTCAGTGCAGCCGTCATGGAATGTGATACCGCCTTTTCCATTGACGTCATTGCCCGACCGCTGCCCGGAACTTCTACTTGAGGCAAGGAGTGGGCCACGTCTTTCATGCTGGGCCGCGCTTGTTGAACGTCTTGCGCCACGATCACATGTTTGGGTCCGGTGCCATGTAATTTGTTCAAGTCTACGCCCATTTGTCCGGCCAGTTTGCGCGCATAAGGGGTGGCGTATTGTCCATTGGGGCGGGCAGCCGGTGCTGCATTGGGCTGATGGCTTGACGCAGGGCTGGTTGTTGTTGCCTGACTGGATTCGGTTGGCGGATGGGCGACAGTTGATGAAGCGGGTGCTTTGCCGGCAGTGCCTTGTTTATGGGTATCCATCACTTGGTGAGTGGCGGATAGTTGCACCTCGGTATCGTTGACCTGACCGCCCGGCTCAACGATGAACGCCATAGGATGCCCGACTTGTACAGTGCTGCCCACACCCGCTACCGGGCCAGACAGAATACCTTCTTGAAATACCTCGACATCCATAATGGCTTTGTCGGTTTCGACAGTTGCCACGATGTCACCGCGTTTGATGGTGTCGCCGATTTGTTTTTCCCAGCTCACCACAATGCCTTCGGTCATGGTGTCGGACAGTTGCGGCATGATAACGGGCGTGCCGGAATGATGNNTGGTACCATTTCGGTAGCAGCTTGCTCGGTCACCACTTCATCGGCTGCGATGACGGTATCTACCACAGAATCGCTGATGTAACCCAGCGCGCCGGCTACCGGGACGGTTGCGCCAACGGCTGCGAGAGGGCCGGCCAAATAACCCGCCTTGAAAACCTCAACGTCCATGATGGCTTTGTCGGTTTCGACAGT
>DDOT01000128.1:4810-8663 GCA_002341815.1 Thiobacillus sp. UBA2487
GCCCTCGGTCATGGTGTCCGAGAGTTGTGGCATGGTAATGACGAAATGATGAGATGCTGTCATGTCTGTTTTCCTGATCAAGCTCGGCCAAACATTTTCAGCACAGCCTTGACCACATCTTGATGGTCGGGGATGGCTGCTTTTTCGAGTGTGTGGTTGTAGGGTTGCGGTACCAAGGCTGAGTGTACGCGCACCGGCGCTGCATCCAGTTCAAAGAAACATTCTTCGTTGATAATGGCAATGACTTCAGAGCCCACGCCAACGGGTGCTTCGTCTTCTTCGGCAATCACGGCGCGATGGGTTTTGCTGACCGATTTGCGGATACCGGCACGGTCAAGTGGCGATAGCGAGTAAAGGTCGATCACTTCGGCAGAAATACCATGCTGTTGCTGCAGGATTTCAGCGGCTTTCAGGCACCAGTGCACCGAAATGTTGTAGCCGAACAGGGTCACATCACTGCCTGCGCGGCTGACTTCCGAGCCTTCCAGGGGGTGCAGGTATTCACCATCCGGCACGTCACCCTTCATGTTGTACATTAATTCATGTTCGTTGATAAACACCGGATCATCCGAACGAATGGCCGCCTTGAGCAGGCCGTATGCCTGTTTTGGGTTGGATGGTGTTACGACGCGCAAACCGGCGATGCCCATAAACACTTTTTCCATACGCGCAGAGTGCTGGGCACCCAATTGGTGTGCGGCGCCACCGGCTGACCGGAATACACAAGGCGCGGTCAGTTGGCCACCAGACATATAGCGCACCTTGGCAGCCGAATTGAACATTTGGTCCATGGCCAGCCAGGCAAAGTTAACCGACATGATTTCAATGATGGGTCGCACGCCCAAAAAGGAGGCGCCGATAGCCAGACCGGTAAAACCGCCTTCGGAGATTGGGGTGTCCATCACCCGTTGTTCACCGTATTTTTCGTAGAGTCCTTTGGTGGCTTTATAGGTACCGCCCGCCACACCAATGTCCTCACCGAGACAAATAACCAGTGGGTCACGCGCCATCTCTTCATCGTGCGCGCGCTGGATTGCTTCCCAGTACATTATTTCAGCCATCGTCATGTTCCTTCAAAGGTGCGGTGAAGGGGCATTTGCCCAGTCCGGTTTATGGGAGTGCTTGCACCGCTGCAAGTTGATCAGGTTGCCTTGGTTCAAATGTGCCACACATTTCACACGCCATCTGTTGCGTTCTGCCGGGTATCTCGCTTGACGGGGAGATTTGTGTCAGCCCCGTTTGCAACAGCATGCCCGGCAAAACTCCCGCGATTGACGATGAACGGGTGAATGAATGCAACATTGGCTCAGGCAAGTACGTATTTTTCGAGATCCGCTACGGACGGTTCGGGCGATGCTTCAGCAAATGCAATCACTTCGTTTTCGATATAGTCATCGGTAGCTTTTTCCATGGCACGAAATTCATCGTCGGTGAGTTGCCCGGCTGCAATCAACCGGTCACGCAACATATTGATCGGATCACGTTTTTTCCATTCATCTTCTTCTTCACGGCTGCGATAGCCTCGTGAGTCGGACATGGAGTGACCGCGATAGCGGTAGGTCATCAGTTCGAGAAAATAAGGGCCTTTGCCGCTGCGCACGTGATCTACGGCAACCTTGGCATGCGCGTACACAATATCAATGTCCTGACCATCACATTGGGCCGCATCGATGTTATAGGCGCATACCCGTTTGTATTGATCGTGCACGGCGGTTGAACGGTCCAGTGCAGTGCCAATGCCGTATAAATTGTTTTCACAGACAAACAGGACAGGCAAATTCCACAGCTTGGCCATATTCAAGGTTTCATGGAACACGCCTTGGTTATTGGCGGCGTCACCCAGAAAACAGATGGCGATTTCATCGCCGCCTTTCAATTGAATGGCTTTGGCCATGCCGGCAGCTAGCGGAAACGGCCCGCCGACCAGCGCATAGCCACCCATGAAGTGATGGGCTACGTCGAAAATATGCATGGAACCGCCGCGCCCTTTGGAGCAGCCGGTTTCTTTACCGTACAGTTCGGCCATGACGGCTTTGGGGTCGGTGCCGCATTTGATGGCATGCACATGGTCACGATAACCGGTGATGACGTAGTCATGACCGGGACGCGCAGCTTCCATCACGCCATTGCAGCAGGCTTCCTGGCCGGGGTAGAGGTGCAGGAAACCGCCGATTTTGCGTTCCATGTAAGCCTGATAACAACGTTCTTCAAAGCGGCGGTGCAATACCATCTCTTTGAGTACGCGCTTTTTGTCGTCCGGGGTCATGTCAGTTTTCCTTGGTTGAAAATGAGTTACATAAACTCTGCTATTATCTGACAAACTGTGCGGCAGGTCAAAATTCAGGTGGTCTGAATCAGTAAGCTTTTTTATAGCCGCTTTGGATTGGAGTGTATTTGTATGTTTGTCATGCCTAAATTAGTGCTCGGCAAAAAAAATATCGGTGAGCACAATACATCGAAATTGCGTCATTTGTTGCTGATTCCGACGCCAGCAGATCATTTGGCGCCTGATTGTTCCTGGCCATGTTGCTCGCGATTGTCGACAGAATTGCAGCGCAAAAAAATGGTGTTTGCCGATCTCGCCAAAACCGCCATTGCGCTGTCGGATGAAACGTGGGGAATGACGGTTTGGGTGACCCCACCGGCGCAACAAACCGCATTTGAGCGGCAGGTTTTATTGCGCAAGGCATTGATGTTGCTGTTGGAAGAACAACCGGAAGATATTGGCATTGTGGTGGCGCAAGACCATCCGGCGTATGCTGATGTGATGCGGGATGTGTTGTATGTCGCCGCGTTGAATGGTGTCCGTTTGCCAACTTGGAAAACCGGCAAATCGGAGCAGTCGCTTAAAAAAATCATCGCCTTTTCTCCCTTGCCGGGTCAGCAAGCGCAGGACGCGTTGGTACTGGCAGAAGCGAATACGCTGGCACGCAGTTTGACGATGATGCCGCCCAATCGGTTGCCCCCGCGCGAGTANNACCAATCGGTTGCTTCCACGCGAGTATCGACGCCAAATTGCCAATTTGGCCGAGCAGAACGCTTGGAGCATTGAGCAGTTCGACCTTAAAAAATTACGTAAAATGGGGGCTGGCGCATTTGTGGCGGTGGCGCAGGGCAGTGGCGATGACGATGCCGCGATTGTGCATTTGCGACGTACCGGCAAACATGCGAAACAGACAGTTGCCTTGGTTGGCAAAGGTATTTGTTTTGATACCGGCGGGCATAATATCAAACCGGCGCGTTATATGCGTGACATGCACCAGGACATGAATGGATCTGCTGTGGCGCTGGCGATTTTGCAGGCCGCCGATGCGCTGGACTTGCCGGTGAATCTGGATGTCTGGCTGGCGATAGCGCGTAACCATGTCGGACCGGAGGCGTATACGCAAAATGACGTGGTGACCGCATTGAACGGCACGACCATTGAAATCATGCATACCGATGCGGAAGGACGCATGGTGTTGGCGGATGCCTTAACGTTGGCGGCGCGTGAAAAACCGGATCAGATCATTGATTTTGCCACCCTGACCGGCAGCATGGTTACCGCGTTGGGTACGCGATACAGCGGGGTGTTGGGGAACCGATCTGCTTTGCTGGAAACCGCAGTGGAGATTGGTCAGCAATCAGGCGAGCGCTTGTGTGCCTTTCCGTTAGACGCAGATTACGACCCCGCGCTTGATTCCAAGGTGGCTGACGTCTTGCAATGCACGCTGGATGGTGAAGCAGACCATATTTTGGCTGCGCGCTTTTTGCAGCGCTTTGTGCAGGATATTCCGTGGCTGCATGTGGATTTGTCGGCATGCCAATGCAAGGATGGTTTGGGGGGCGTGTCAACCGATGTGACCGGATTTGG
>DDOT01000027.1 GCA_002341815.1 Thiobacillus sp. UBA2487
ATATTGAAATTTTATTCAATTGTGCGCGTGACTTGGTCGACAGGATGGGGTTACGGCGAAATGTATGGGTGTTGCTGAGTCATCTGAAATGGTGGGCGTCGGTATTGCTGGTGTGTTGGATGGGCGCTGTGCAACCGGTCATGGCGGATGGTATCCAGATCCAGCAGGCCGAGTTACGGCAGTCTGATGATGAATACCTGTTGTATGCCAAGCTGCATGTGGTGCTGACTCCGATGCTGGAAGATGCCCTCAATCGAGGCATGTCTTTGTATTTCGATATCGATTTTGATTTTACCCAACCACGTTGGTACTGGTTTCCAGAGCAGTTGGCGCATATTTCGCGCGAGGTTCGTTTGTCATACAACACCTTGTTGCGCCAGTATGTGGTCTCGGGGGTTAATGTGCCCACACGTGCCACCGAGCGTCTGGGCGATGCATTGACCCTGTTGGGCGATATCAATGGTTGGCCGGTGATCTCGCGCGACAAGTTAAGCAAAACTGCCGGGTATCGCGCCACCTTGAGCATGCGATTGGACACCAGCCAGTTTCCCAAGCCGTTGCAATTGAATGCCTTTACCACCGGGCGTTGGGATCTTGATTCCACGCCGCTGGTTTGGATGATGACCCCGTGAAATATCTGGTTTTAACCAGCTTTGCTGCGGTTTTTGGCTTGGTGCTGGTGTTGTCCGGCGCCAGTTCCAATTCGGATTTTTTCGCGCGCGATTTTTCATGGCTGCTGATCGGTACCGCCGTGTTGATAGTCGCCATGTTGTCGCTGATTGTGTACCAGATTGTCCAGTTGCGGCGCAGAATCCGTGCAGGAATGTTTGGCGCGAAACTCACGGTGCGGTTGCTGCTGGTGTTTGGCGTGATGGCATTGGTACCCGGCACGGTAGTGTATGCTGTATCTGTGCAGTTCATGGCGCGCAGTATTGAATCGTGGTTCGACGTTCGAGTCGATCACGCGTTGCAGAGCGGATTGAATTTGGGGCAAACCGCTTTGGATAACTTGCAGCACGATTTGAACGGGGTGGCAGATTCTATGGCGCAGCGTCTGGCTGAGACACCACCTGCGCGTCAAGGTGCTGAATTGAATACCTTGCGGGAATTATACGGGGTGCAACAGGCCGCGATGTTTACCGAGCATGGCGGATTGATTTCATTTTCGGGAGGAGAAGGCGCCAACAGTTTGCCGCCTGCGCCCGATGGCCGGATGTTGGCCAAGGTGCGGCAACAGCATGTGTATTCACAGATAGAGGATACCGACCAAGGTTTGTATATTCGTGTGGTGGTGCCGGTGAACGTATTGTCGATTACGGAAACCATGCGGGTGTTGCAGTTATATCAGCCGGTTCCGGCGCGCTTGGCGGCTGATGCCAATGCTGTGCGGGCGGCCAATCAGGATTACCAGAGTTTGTCGCTATCGCGGGTCGGACTTAAACGTTTGTACGGCATGACCCTAACCCTGACAACGTTATTGACCTTGTTGAGTACCGTGGCATTGGCATTTTTGATCAGCGAGCAAATTTCTGCGCCGTTGCGTGCATTGGTGCGTGGCACGCGGGCGGTGGCGCAGGGCGATTTCAGTCAGATGCATCCGGTGAACAGTCGGGACGAATTGGGGTTGTTGACCCAATCATTTAACCGTATGACCCGGCAGTTGGCCGATGCGCGCAATGTGGCCGAAGAACGGCGTGCGCAGATTGAAAAGTCGCATGCTTATCTGGAAACGGTGCTGGCCAGTTTGACATCTGGCGTGATTACCTTCGATGAACAGGGACGGGTGCGCGGCATCAATCCGGCAGCAGAGCATATGTTGGGCATTCAGCCGGATCGTCTGGTAGGGTTGTTGCCGCTGCAATGGCCAACCATCTTGCCTGGTCTGGCAACGTTTGCCGCCATGATCCACGCGCGCTTTCACCAAGTCGATGCAGTTGACTGGCAACAACAAACGGAATTTGGGTTGGCTGGCGTAATGCATACCCTGTTGGTGCGCGGGTCGCGTTTACCCGCTGGCATGGATAGCGGTTTTGTGCTGGTGCTGGATGATATTACCGGCTTGTTGCGGGCGCAGCGCGATGCAGCCTGGGGTGAGGTAGCACGTCGGTTGGCGCATGAAATCAAGAATCCGTTGACACCTATCCAATTATCGGCGGAGCGTATCGAACACAAGCTGGCGGATCGGTTGGCGCCGGCAGATGCTGAAATTCTGCATCGTGCCACGCGTACGATCGTTAATCAGGTTTCTGCCATGAAAGACATGGTGAATGCGTTTGCCGACTATGCGCGCACGCCGGTGGCTGACATGCACCCCGTACGGCTAAATGGATTGGTGCGCGAGGTATTGGAATTGTATGGGCATGAATCGATGATTCGCGTGCAATTGGCGGACCATCTGCCCGAAATGCAGGGTGATCCGCGTCTGTTGCGGCAAGTGGTCCATAATTTGTTGCAAAACGCCCAAGATGCGTCGGCAGGGCAAGCTGATCCACAAATTATAGTGGCGACCCGTCTGGATGGTCAGGTAGTTGAATTGTCGGTTTGTGATAATGGCAGCGGGCTGTCGCCACACGTGCGCGACCGCTTGTTTGAGCCGTATGCCACGACCAAAACCAAAGGAACCGGACTCGGTTTGGCGATTGTGAAAAAAATTGTCGAAGAACATGGTGGCACGATTACGCTGGACAGTCGGCCTGAGGGCGGCGTGGTGGCGCGCGTCCGTTTTGCGGTGGTGCCTCAACAAATACAGAATCAACAACAGGTGATGTAATGGGTAAGGAAATTCTGATTGTCGATGACGAGATAGGTATTCGGGAATTACTGTCCGAAATCTTGATGGATGAAGGGTATGATGTGGCCATGGCGGACAGTGCGGCGCAAGCCAGATCTTATCGTCAAAAGAAACGACCGGACTTGGTGTTGCTGGATATCTGGATGCCGGAGGTTGATGGCATTGCACTGTTAAAAGACTGGAAAGCCAGTGGCGAACTGACCATGCCGGTGGTGATGATGTCGGGGCATGGCACCATTGATACGGCAGTGGAGGCCATGCGGATTGGTGCGACCGGTTTTCTGGAAAAACCCATCGCGCTGAAAAAATTGCTCGAAGGCGTGTCCGCCGGCCTGCGAGCCATGCCGATGGCGATGACGGAGCCTGTGCCGGAGCCGGTTGTATCGACTGCGCCTGATGCGCATGAGCCTGATGAGCCGCACTTGAGCGTGCCATTGAATTTGCCGTTACGTGAAGCCCGCGATTGGTTTGAACGACGCTATTTTGAATGGTTGATTGAGCAAACCGATGGCAATATGAGTCGGGCCGCTGAACAAGCCGGTGTTGAACGCACGCATTTATATCGTAAGCTGAAACAGTTGGGTGTGCCAATCGGCAAAAAATTGCAGGAGGAAACATGAGCGACCAATCGTTAGACGTCAGTCAACTTGATCCACAGACCATTGCGGTGCGTGCAGGAACCTGGCGCAGTGAGATGGGGGAACACAGCGAGGCGGTGTTTTTGACATCAAGCTATGTGTTTCGTAACGCGGCCGAAGCTGCCGCCCGATTTTCCGGTGCAGCGCATGGTCACGTGTATTCGCGGGTGAGCAACCCCGGGGTGGCGATGTTTGAAGAGCGCCTGGCAGCGATCGAGGGTGCTGAACGTTGTTTGGCAACGGCATCGGGCATGTCTGCCATTATGTCTGCCATTATGGGCTTGTTGTCGGCGGGTGATCATATCGTCGCATCACGTTCTTTGTTCGGCTCCACCATGCAGTTATTAAGTCAGATTTTGCCGCGTTTTGGGGTGCAGGTCAGTTTTGTGCCGCCGGCCGACAACGATGCATGGCGCGCGGCGCTACAGCCCAATACACGTCTGTTGTTTGTCGAATCACCGTCCAATCCGCAGATCGAGTTATCCGATATTGCCGCGTTGGCCGAGGTGGCCCATACCGCGGGTGCCTGGCTGATGGTTGATAACAGCTTCTGTTCACCAGCCTTGCAACGTCCCCTGGCTTTGGGCGCAGATTTGGTGGTGTATTCTGCCACCAAATATCTGGATGGGCAGGGGCGTGTGTTGGGAGGCGCTATTTTGGGCAATCGATCGTTACTCACCACGATCCACACCTTTTTACGGACGGCCGGGGCAACGTTAAGCCCGTTTAATGCATGGGTATTATTAAAGGGCTTGGAAACCTTGAGCCTGCGTATGCAGGCGCATTCGGCCAATGCAGCGTTTGTTGCCCGTTGGTTGGCACAACAACCATCTGTGTTGTCGGTCAAGTATCCCGGCTTGTCCAGTCATCCGCAGCATGAATTGGCCATGCGTCAGCAAAGCAGCGGTGGTGCAATGATTGCGTTTGAAGTGCAAGGCGGACGTGAAGCGGCATGGAAGCTGATCGATAGCACCCGGTTAATATCGATTACTGCCAATTTGGGTGATACCCGTACCACCATTACACACCCCGCCACCACGACTCATGGTCGAATTACCGCTGAACAACGTGCGGCAGCGGGTGTTTCGGACGGCATGTTGCGTTTGGCCGTAGGACTGGAAGCGCCTAAAGACATTTGCGTGGATTTGGCGCGCGGGTTAAGCGCGGGCTGATCGCTGGGCACGCGGTGTTACGCCAGGCGTAAAGCCGGGCGTAACACGGTGGCCAGTATCGCCATCTCAGGTATATTCGATCCGGCAGCCTGTCATGTCGCAACGAAGCCAACCCGTTTGATCTGTTCGCCAATCGGGCAGCACCCAGCGTTCACACAGATGACCATCCAGTTGGTGTTGATGACACATCGGTCGGTGGGTATGGCCGTGTATCATGCGCGGATAGTGATGCTGGCGCAGCATTTGTTCAACGGCTGCGTTATTGACATCGGTGATTTGCGGGGTTTTGTCATGTTGCGCCGCTTGGCTTTGCGCGCGCGCGGTCTGCGCCATCGCGATGCGCTCATCAAGCGGTCGAGAAACAAACCAGCGCTGCCAAGTGGTATCGCGCACTTGGCGACGAAACGCCAGATAATCGATATCGTCGGTGCACAATGTGTCGCCATGCAGCAACAGGGTGGGTGTGCCGTGCAGATTGACCAGTGTTGGGTCGGTCAACAAGGTCATACGGCTTTGTTTGGCAAACGCATCGCCTAACAAAAAATCACGGTTGCCATGCATGAAAAACAGTTGCGTGCCGGCCTCTGCCCGTTCAGCGAACGCGCGGCAGATGGCGGCATGCCAAGGGTGATCAAGGGTGTCATCACCCAGCCAGTATTCAAACAAATCGCCCAGCACATACAATGCGTGAGCCCCCACGGCGTGGGTGTGCAGAACTGACTGTAAGTGCTCGAATATTGACGGATCCGATTCGCGCAGATGCAAATCCGAAATCAGCAGGCTGAATGGCTGGGTGGTGACGGATTGCATCAGGCTACGGCTTCAGCGCGTTCAATGATGACACTGTCAACGGGCACATCCTGGTGTCCAGCGCGATTGCCGGTTTTAACGGCTTTGATTTTGTCGACCACGTCCTGGCCTTCAATCACTTTGCCAAACACACAGTAACCATAGCCTTGCAAAGTCGGAGCGCTATGATTGAGAAAGCCATTGTCCTTGACGTTGATGAAGAATTGCGCGGTAGCGGAATGAGGATCGGATGTGCGTGCCATGGCGATGGTATAAGCTTGGTTGCCCAAGCCGTTGGCTGCTTCGTTGGCGATGGGTGCATCGGTGGTTTTTTGTTGCATATCGGCGGTAAAACCGCCCCCTTGAATCATGAACCCATTGATGACCCGATGAAAAACAGTATTGTCGTAAAACCCCTTGTTGACATAGGCCAGAAAGTTGGCCACGGTGGCCGGGGCTTTTTCTGCGTCGAGCTCAAGGGTGATCGTGCCAAAGTTGGTGTGTAGTTTGACCATGGTGGTTTGTCTTTCGTCAGTGGATAAAAGTAATACGATGTAAGATTGATAATAACCTGAATTTTTTATAAATTAACGTGCGCTATCACGTGCGTTCCCTATTGAAGTTTTATTCAATCGGGCGTACAAACAGCGACGCCACGCTTTCATAAAATGGCACGCTGTCACACAATCCTGCATGATCATCACGCGAATTCAGAGACTGTTTTCAACCACAATTTTCCAGTGGCCATTTTGCAAGTGCCAATATTGGTGTTTGTGGGACTGACTTGATACGTTGTTGCTATGGTACTGTTGCTCAAAATCCGCCATCATGGTGTGGTCCTGTCCAGGATATTCAAACAAGCTAANNCCGCGACAAGTTGATGGTTATCCAGTTTTTTCCTTGATTGACGCGGTGTTTGTTGATCGCCCATGCTTTATAAGTCATTCCGTCACCATAAAAGGTGTTGGCATAATTTGCCAAGTAGTGTTCAGTATTGCGACTTTCCCAATCGTGACGCCAACCATTCAGAATGCGCATGGCGTCAGCGCGCCGGGCGAACAGTTCGTCCCGGCTGATCCAATGAATATGGTCGGTAATGACGACGGTGGTTGCATCGGGGATCAGATAATGTGCCAAGGTGTCGAGGTCGTTGTTGGTGAGGACCACGCAACCATCACTGGCGTGTGGCGGGCGACTGTAGGTGCCGCTGTAGGTGCCATGCAGCCAGATGCCATGTCCGCTGCTGCCTTCATGTTTATCCCAGTCGTTGGGGAAATTGAGCGGAAAGGCTTGTGGGCCGTAGGTGCTGGGCAGTTTGTGGCCGGTCAGGTGGCGGGTGATGGTATACACGCCCAACGGGGTGCGTTGGTCACCTTCATGCGATTTTCCGGCGCCATTTTTGCCGATTGTGACATAAAAATCAGACAGGTAATGCAGACCATCGGGTTGGTTGGTGAATACATACATGCGGGATTTGGCCGTGTCGACCACCAGTGCGGTTCGGATATGATCATCCAGTTTGAGGATTTGTGCCGGTACGGCTCCCGCCGGCGGNNCCATCCAGTCTGGCACAGGCTTCAGCACGCAAGTTTTCCAATTCTGGTGAATGGATATGGGTGTCGCCAATGGTGTTCAGGCTTTGCGCGTGTGCCAGTAACAAGTCGCCACGAATGAGTTGCGCCAGGCGGAAATCGGGCTGGATTTTTAGCAGGTCTTCAATCTGGTGTAAGGCGTCATCCAGATGGCCTTCACGCATGGCGTCCACGGCTTTCGCCAGCAGGGTTTCGTTTTGATCCAGTTTGCGCGTCAATCCCGTGTTAATGGGATTGACGGGTTCTTCTGCGTGGCTCGCGCCTGTGACGGCAATCAGTAAACTGGCTGCCAGCAAAACGCGTAACAACGTGCGGCGGATGTTCAATGCGACCATTCCTCGGTAATCAACCAATGGTTCTGGTTGCGTTCCAGCTTGAGGGATTTTTGGTCGGTCGAATTCAGACGATCGGAATGATAGACCTGAGTAAAACTGACGGTGACATGGTCGGCATCATCGCGACTAACCTGTATGTCCTGCAATTCAACATGGATTTGTTTGGGTCGCGTGATGCGCTGCGTGCGCAGGGCTTCCCACTGACTGCGTGTCAAGCCGGCAGGTAATTTGAAGTCAGGCGCATACGCTGCGAGATAGGCATTGACGTTTTGGCTTGACCAATCATGCGCCCACGCTTGTACGGCGCTCACCACAGACTGGGCCAAATTGATATCGTCGGCAGGCGGGGGCGCATCCGTTGCGGAGGGTTTTGGCGTGGTGGCAGTCGGTGCTGCTGGTTGCTGCTGGATGGACCGTTGTCATCACGGCAGCAGGAGGTGATTGTGTGGGACTGGCTACGGCAGGCTGGGTGGTGTTTGCCGCGTTAGTCACCGGTTTGGTGGTCGTGCTGGCTGGTTCGGGCGTTCTGGCAACTGTTGTTTCGTTAACGCTTGGGCGGGGGCTTGGGGTTATGCTTTTGTTGGAATCAGGCTCCGTGCTGCATTGCACGGTGGATTTGCCAGTGACAATTTCTTTGATGAGCGCCAGCTTGGTATGGATTTTTGGGTTGGACTTGTCGATTTGCAAGGCTTTGTCATACGCCTGAGACGCCATGCGCGCATACAAATCGCCCAGGTTTTCATTGGCCGTGGCATAACTGGGATTGGTATGAATCGCCATTTCAAGCGCGTGTTGCGCACGGTCATATTTGCCTTGTGCCGCATATAATACAGCCAGGTTGTTCCAAGGTTCCGGTAATTCCGGAAAATCTTCGGTTAAACCCGTCATGATGTTGATGGCATCCGCAGTTTTGTTTTGCTCTGCCAGAATCAGTCCCTTCAGAAAACGCGCTTTGGCGTCATGCGGATTTTGTGCAATCAGTTGGTTGGCGCGATTGAGAGCATCTGCCAGATGGTTTTGCTGGATTAGGGTCTGGATAGACTGGTAATCGGTTTGAGCGCCAGCCAGCACCGGTTGGGCAACCAGCAGCACGGCTGAAGCGAAAATGGCGCAAAGGGCGGGTCTGATCATTGTGTTATACTCATTGGACGTCGGTCAACCCCGGAATTTTAACAAGTTATGCTGACTCTTTTCAATTCGCTTGGACGCGAAAAGCAAGCTTTTCATGCTATTTCTGCAGGTCATGTGCGCATGTATGTGTGCGGCATGACGGTTTATGACTATTGTCATGTCGGACATGCTCGGGTGCTGGTTGCATTCGACGTGATATTACGCTGGTTACGTGAATCTGGCTATGCTGTTGAGTATGTGCGCAATATCACGGACATTGATGACAAAATCATTCGGCGGGCGGCTGAAAATGGCGAGAGCATTCAGGCGTTGACTCGGCGATTTATTGAAGCCATGCACGAAGATGCGGCTGCGCTGGGTGTGCTGCCGCCAAGCGTTGAGCCGCGCGCCACTGAATTTGTACCGGCCATGATTGCCATGATTGCCCGTTTGATTGAACGAGGTTTGGCGTATCCGGCAGACAACGGCGATGTGTATTATGCGGTGCATGCCTTTGACGGCTACGGCAAGTTGTCGGGCAA
>DDOT01000056.1:0-7705 GCA_002341815.1 Thiobacillus sp. UBA2487
AGCGACCGATTCGTGATTTGGTAGATGCCTTGCGTCAATTGGGTGCGCAGATTGATTATGCCGGTCAAGAGGGCTATCCGCCGCTGACGATCGCGCCGCCCAAGCTGACTGAGGTTGCGCGAGTAACCGTGCGCGGCAACGTATCCAGCCAGTATTTGACCGGCTTGCTGATGTCCGCGCCATTGACCGGGCGCGCCATGACCTTGGTTGTAGAGGGAACACTGATCTCTCGTCCGTACATTGATATTACGCTGAATCTGATGCGCCGCTTTGGGGTATTGGTGGATGTTCGTGGTGAAAACGAATTTCACGTCCCTGCCGGGGCGCATTATCAAACGCCTGGGCTGATTGAAGTCGAGGGGGATGCCTCATCTGCATCCTATTTTCTGGCGGCAGGCGCCATTGGCGGTGGGCCGGTGCGTGTGGAGGGGGTGGGGCAAAACAGCATTCAAGGAGATGTGCGCTTTGCTGAGGCATTGGCTCAGATGGGTGTGCAGATTGATTATGAAGCCAACGCCATAACGGCATGCCACGATGGTGTGTATGAAGAATTGCGCGGGATTGATGCCGATTTTAATCATATCCCCGATGCCGCCATGACCTTGGCAGTGGTGGCTTTGTTTGCGCGCGGCGAAACGGTGTTGCGGAACATTGGCAGTTGGCGCGTCAAGGAAACCGACCGAATTGCCGCCATGGCGACTGAATTGCGCAAGATCGGCGCTGTTGTCGAGGTAGGTGAAGACAGTTTGCGGATTACACCGCCGGTTCAATTCCGGTCAGCCAGCATCGATACCTATGATGATCATCGCATGGCGATGTGCTTTTCTCTGGTGGCATTGGCGGGGGTGCCGATCCGGATTAACGATCCGGGCTGTGTCAACAAAACCTATCCGCGCTATTTTGCCGATTTTGCCACGATAACGGTCGAGGCATGATGACGATGCAAAATAGTGTACCGGTGATTGCAATTGACGGACCATCTGCGTCAGGCAAAGGAACGGTGGCTGGCCGGGTGGCCGATCGTTTGGGTTTTCATTATTTGGATAGCGGTGCATTGTATCGCTTGGTTGCGCTGGTTGCAGCACGACAATCCGTATCGTTTGAGGATGAGAGCGGGCTGACCCGAATTGCCCGCCTGCTGGATGTGCGTTTTGCTGCTGATCAGGTGTGGTTGTCAGGTGAGCGGGTAAGTGATGCCATGCGTGCTGAGTCGGTGAGTCAGGGCGCCTCATTGGTGGCCCGTTTTGCCGAGGTGCGCATGGCGCTGCAGGACCGGTTGCGCGCCTTTCGTCAGGGACCCGGTTTGGTGGCGGATGGACGAGACATGGGGTCGGTGGTGTTTCCCGATGCGCAGCTAAAAATATTTTTAACCGCCAGCCCGGAAGCGCGGGCAAATCGTCGCTATAAACAGTTGATAGAAAAAGGGATGGATGCTAAACTTGACGTTTTGCTGGATGAACTGCGCCAGCGTGACATGCGCGATTCCACCCGTGCCGTTGCGCCGCTGGTTCAACAGTCGGATGCTGTGCTGCTGGATACCAGTCACATGGACATTGAACAAGCCGTGTCCTTCGTACTGAGCCAATGGCAGGCTAAAGCGGTTCTCGAATAATTTGCAAACGGCTTGATATTGGTTGTGCAGAAAGAAAAGCCTGTTGCCCACTCGGATGACGGCGGTTCTTGCTGCACAATAACGCGCAAAGGCAACCATACGCAAAGCGTAAGGCGTGTAGTCAGGCAAAGCAGATTACGTTACCGAAGGGTGGCGCGAGAAACCAAGGTGTCCGGTAACGCCTTGTTGCCGGATGGTGTTAAATTCACCCCGTTGTATTAACGGGTTATCTGGATCCATTGTTCATGTCTAATCTTGCCACTTCATCCCAAGCCGATTCCGGCATGGAAAGCTTTGCTGCACTGTTTGAAGAAAGTCTGAGCCGCCAGGAATTGCGCGCGGGCGAAGTCATTACTGCCGAAGTCGTCGGTATTGATGATAACTTTGTTACCGTCAATGCAGGTCTTAAATCTGAAAGTCTTGTTCCTATTGAAGAGTTCCGCAATGACCGTGGCGAACTCGAAGTCAAGATTGGCGATTTTGTGTCGGTTGCCATCGAAATGCTGGAAGACGGCTATGGTGCAACTCGCCTGTCACGTGACAAAGCCAAGCGTTTGGCGGCATGGATCGGCCTGGAAAAATCCATGGAAGACGGCGAAATCATTACCGGCATGGTCAACGGCAAGGTCAAGGGTGGTTTGACAGTGATGGTAAATGGAATCCGTGCGTTTTTGCCGGGTTCATTGGTGGATATCCGCCCGGTGAAAGACACCACCCCGTTTGAAAACAAAGAACTCGAATTCAAAGTAATCAAGCTGGACCGCAAGCGCAACAACGTGGTTGTATCACGCCGTGCCGTGCTGGAAGCCACCATGGGCGCCGACCGCGAAGCCTTGTTGTCTAACCTGAAAGAAGGCGCCATTATCAAGGGCGTGGTTAAAAACATCACCGATTACGGTGCGTTCGTTGATTTGGGCGGCATTGACGGCCTGTTGCATATCACCGACATGGCATGGCGTCGTGTCAAGCATCCGTCTGAAGTGGTTCAGGTGGGCGATGAAGTGGAAGCCAAGATTCTCAAGTTTGACCAAGAGAAAAACCGTGTTTCTCTCGGCATCAAGCAATTGGGCGATGATCCATGGAATGGTTTGTCACGCCGCTATCCGTCTGGCACCCGTCTGTTCGGCAAGGTGGCCAACCTGACCGATTACGGTGCATTCGTTGAAATTGAAACCGGTATTGAAGGTTTGGTGCACGTTTCCGAAATGGACTGGACCAACAAGAACGTTCATCCATCCAAAGTGGTGCAATTGGGCGATGAAGTTGAAGTCATGGTGCTGGAAATTGACGAAGAACGTCGTCGTATCTCCTTGGGTATGAAGCAATGTAAATCCAATCCATGGGATGATTTCGAATCCAGCCACAAGAAGGGTGACCGGGTCAGTGGCCAAATCAAGTCGATTACCGATTTCGGCGTATTTATCGGCTTGCCCGGTGGTATTGATGGCTTGGTGCATTTGTCCGACCTGTCCTGGACCTTGCCTGGCGAAGAAGCTGTACGTAATTTCCGTAAGGGTGATGAGGTTCAAGCGGTTGTGTTGGCCATCGATGTTGAACGCGAACGTATTTCGCTGGGTATCAAGCAAATTGAAAGCGATCCGGTCAACAGCTATGTGTCCAGTTTCGACAAGGGAAGCATTGTACGTGGCAAGGTCAAGGCGCTAGACGCCAAGGGTGCGACCATCCAGCTCGACAACGATGTTGAAGGCTATTTGCGTGCGTCGGAATTCTCGCGTGATCGTGTTGAAGACATCCGTAATCACCTCAAAGAGGGGGATGATGTTGAAGCCATGATCATCAATGTCGATCGCAAAAATCGCAGCATTCAGTTATCGATTAAAGCCAAGGATGCAGCGGAACACAGCGAGGCTATGCAGAAGTTGGCGGATGACCACGGCGCCAGCAGCGGCACCACCAATTTGGGTGCGTTGCTGAAGGCAAAATTGGACAACCGTAACAGCGAATCCTGAAAGGGTGCGTCATGACCAAATCTGAGTTGATCGCACAACTGGCCAGCCGATATCCACAACTGGTAATCACGGATGCGGAAATGGCGGTAAAGACCATTCTTGACGCAGTGTCCAGCAGCCTGGCTGAAGGGCAACGCGTTGAGATTCGCGGGTTTGGCAGTTTTAGTCTTAACTATCGGCCGCCTCGCATGGGCCGCAATCCGAAAACCGGTGAAAAAGTGGAAGTGCCAGAAAAATACGTACCCCATTTCAAAGCCGGAAAAGAATTGCGCGAACGGGTCGATTATCCGGGCGCTTGACGTTCTGCCAATCAACCGGACGGCGCACCTTGTGGTGCGCCTTTTTTGTTGAATGACGCATGGGCTGCGTTGACACATCCGGACTTACGTCGCACACTTCCGGCGTGTAACCGGCTTGGGATGCGCCGGTTTTGTGTACACCGATTAACGAGTTGGAATGGATAGGCTGTCATGCGTTATTTAACCGGATTGGTCAAGCTGATCCTGTTCGTGCTGTTGCTGAGCTTTGCTGTTAAAAACACGGACCCGGTCGTATTGCGTTATTATTTGGGCTATCAATGGCAAATGCCATTGGTGTTGCTGGTGTTGCTGGTGTTTAGTTTGGGTGCGGCGATCGGTGTTGCCGCAAGCTTGGGTTATCTGTATCGGGGACGCATTGAAAATCAACGGCTTAAGCGTGAGTTGGCCCGATGTCGCGCATTGCCGGCCGACCATCCACCGGCCGGATAACAGGAATATGTATGGAATTTGAGTTTTGGTGGTTGCTGGCGTTACCGCTGTTTTTCGGACTGGGTTGGTTGGCTGCCCGGGTCGATATCCGGCATGTCATGACCGAATCCCGCAGTGTCCCCGCCTCATATTTTCGCGGACTGAATTATCTGCTGAATGAACAACCCGATCGCGCAATAGAAGCATTCATCGAGGTTGTTAAAGTTGATAGCGATACGGTGGATCTGCATTTTGCTCTGGGTGGGTTATTTCGCAAGCGCGGTGAGGTGGAGCGTGCGATTCGCATGCACCAAAATCTGGTTGAACGCGAAGATCTGTCTGCCGAACAACAGGCGCGCGCGCGTTTTGAATTGGGTCAAGATTACCTCAAAGCGGGTTTGCTGGATCGTGCCGAGAACATCTTTTCTGCCTTGCAGCTCACAGATTCGTCTGGTCGGGCACAACAGTTTTTGCTGGAAATTTATGTGCAAGAAAAAGATTGGGCGCGCGCCGTGAGTTTGGCACGCACCTTGTCGCAAGGTGCCAGCCATGCCATGCAGGCGGAAATAGGTCATTATTTGTGTGAATTAGCGCAACAGGCATGGATGACCGATCAAATCGATGTGGCCCGACAGTACTTGTCGGATGCGCTCTCGGCTAACCGCGACTGCGTGCGCGCCAATGTCATGTTGGGGGATATGGCGGCCAGCAAACAGTCCTATGCCGAGGCAGTAACGGCTTGGCGTCGGGTTGAGGCGCAAAGCCCATCGTATCTGGCGTTGGTGGCCGAGCGTATCATGGAAGCTTATCGCGCCTTGCAGCGCGAAGCCGACGGCTTGGCGTTCTTGCGTAGCGCCTTGGCCCGCCAATTTTCATTTGAAGTTTTCAATACGGTGTTTGCCGCCCTCTTGCGTCTGCAAGGTGCTGAAGCGGCTTGGTTGCTTGCGCGTGATGAATTGCAACGCACCAGCAGTTTGCGCTGCCTTGATCGTTTGTTGGAAGCAGAAATGTTGTTGCCTGCGCAATTCCGTCCGCAAAGCGATTTATCGGTGTTGCGGCACAGTGTGGTGCAATATATTCAAACCCGCGAGGCTTATCAGTGCAGCGCATGTGGTTTCCGGGCACGAAACTTTTTCTGGCACTGTCCCGCGTGCAGCGCATGGGATAGTTTTCCACCGCAAAAGAAGGAAGAATAAGTATGCCATCCAACCCCATTATCGTTGCGCTGGATGTGCCTGATGCCGCCAAAGCCGTAGATTTGGCGCACCGACTCGATCCGGCGCTGTGCCGTGTCAAGGTTGGCAAGCAATTGTTTACGTCGGCCGGTCCCAAGTGTGTGGAACAATTGGCCAGCCTGGGGTTCGACGTGTTCCTTGATCTCAAGTTTCATGATATTCCCACCACGGTTGAATTGGCTTGCCGTGCGGCGGCAGACTTGGGTGTCTGGATGTTGAATGTGCATGCCTTGGGCGGACCCGACATGTTGGCGGCTGCTCGGCGAGGAGTCGGAAATGGCGCAGATGCGCCGTTGTTGATCGCCGTAACCTTGTTGACCAGCATGAATCAAGCCGCTTTGCAGGCGATCGGTCTGGCGGGTCAACCGGAAGATGTGGTGTTACGCTTGGCTCGTTTGACTCAGGATTGTGGGTTGAATGGTGTGGTTTGTTCGGCGCAGGAAGCAAGCTTGCTGCGCGCAACGCTGGGGCCGGGATTTGTGCTGGTCACCCCGGGGATTCGACCGGCCGGCAGTGATATGAATGACCAAAGTCGCACCATGACGCCAAAAGCGGCATTACAGGCTGGGGCACATTATTTGGTGATTGGCCGGCCGGTAACCCATGCGCCTGATCCCATGGCTGCTTTGCGAGACATTTTGCAATCAATTAACGAATAAGATAAATCCGTAGGAGCGAAGCATGAAAGTAACCGTGGTAGGTTCAGGCTATGTCGGGCTGGTGAGTGGCGCTTGTCTGGCTGAAGTGGGTAATAATGTCTTGTGTCTGGACGTGGACGCCGCCAAGATAGCCATATTAAATCAGGGTGGTATTCCGATTTATGAGCCTGGGCTGGAAGATATGGTCAAGCGCAATGTAGCCGCCGGTCGTCTGCATTTTACCACTGACGTGCGTGAAGCCGCCTTGCATGGGTTGGTACAGTTTATTGCCGTTGGTACACCGCCCGATGAAGATGGCTCGGCTGATTTGCAATACGTGGTGGCGGCGGCACGTAATATTGGCAAATACATGGATGGTTACCGTTTGGTGGTCAATAAATCGACGGTTCCGGTGGGCACCGCTGACAAGGTCAGGCTTGCCGTGCAGGATGAATTGGATAAACGCGGTGAGCAACTGGAATTCAATATCGCTTCCAATCCTGAGTTTCTTAAGGAAGGTGCGGCGATTGACGACTTTATGCGGCCAGACCGGATTATTGTGGGCACAGACGATAATCGGGCCACCGAACTGATGCGTAAATTGTATGCGCCATTTCAGCGTAACCATGAGCGGTTGATTGTGATGGACGTTCGCTCATCCGAACTGACCAAATACGCAGCCAATGCCATGCTGGCCACCCGTATCTCGTTTATGAATGAACTGGCCAATCTGGCAGAGCGTTTGGGTGCCGATATTGAAAGTGTGCGCCAAGGTATCGGTTCGGACGAGCGAATCGGCTACCATTTTTTGTATTCCGGTTGTGGTTATGGCGGATCTTGTTTTCCGAAAGATGTGCAGGCCTTGCAACGCACTGCCGCTGAGAACGGTGTGCCAACCCGGGTGATCGATGCGGTGGAAGCCGCTAATGAGGCACAAAAGCACTTGCTGTTGTCGAAAATCGTGGCCCGTTTTGGCAGCGATCTGACAGGTAAGCGATTTGCCTTGTGGGGGTTGGCATTCAAGCCGAATACCGATGACATGCGCGAAGCGCCGAGTCGGGTGTTGATGGAAGGTTTGTGGCAGCGCGGCGCCCATGTGGTCGCCTTTGATCCTGCCGCCATACATGAAACGCAGCGTATCTACGGCGAACATGCGCAGTTGACCTTGGTTGATACCCCGGAAGATGTGCTGGATGGAGCGGATGCGTTGGTGGTGGTGACGGAATGGAAGGTATTTCGCGTGCCAGACTTTGCGTTGATTCTCAGCAAGTTGCGTCAAGCGGTGATTTTCGATGGCCGTAATTTATATGACCCGCAACAAATGCGCGAACTGGGGATTCAGTATTTCGCCATTGGTCGTCGTGCATGAATTGATGAAAACAGCAGCCATGTCTCCACCTGATGTTGCCAACCAGCTTGGACAGGCCCACTTGCTGGTGGTGGGCGATGTGATGCTCGATCGCTACTGGTTTGGCGAAGTCTCTCGTATCTCACCGGAAGCCCCGGTGCCGGTGGTGCGGGT
>DDOT01000056.1:7803-21731 GCA_002341815.1 Thiobacillus sp. UBA2487
GGCGATAGCCCGTTTGTCGCAAGCCGCTGGCATTACGGCTCGCCTGCATCCCGACCCGCAGTTGGATACCATTATCAAATTGCGGGTCATCGGTCGTCAGCAACAGTTGTTGCGCATTGATTTTGAAACGGCGCCCAGTGCGGATGTGCTAAGCGGTAAACTGGCAACGTTTCATGCGTTGTTACCCTCTTGTAACGTGTTGTTGCTCTCGGATTATGGCAAGGGTGCGTTGCA
The DNA here is from genome assembly GCA_002341815.1 of Thiobacillus sp. UBA2487. Taxonomy (GTDB): domain Bacteria; phylum Pseudomonadota; class Gammaproteobacteria; order Burkholderiales; family Sulfuriferulaceae; genus Sulfuriferula. Next base: position 8,038 of record DDOT01000056.1, read on the forward strand.
CCATGTGGCTGACATGATAGCGACTGCCCGGCAAGCGGGAATTCCGGTATTGGTTGACCCCAAGGGGGACGATTACGCGCGTTATCGCGGCGCGACCGTGTTAACCCCCAACTTGTCCGAATTTCGCGCCGTTGCCGGTGCTTGGCAGAACGAAGACGAATTGCGCAGCAAAGCGCAACAACTGCGTCAAACATTGGCATTGCAAGCCTTGTTGATTACCCGTAGTGAACAAGGCATGACCTTGTTCACTGCCGATGGGGTGCTGCACCAATCTGCGTTGGCTCGCGAAGTTTATGATGTCAGCGGTGCAGGCGACACGGTGATTGCCACGTTTGCCGCCATGTTGGCGGCCGGTCTGTCCATGGATCAAGCCATGGCCTGGGCGAATCGTGCGGCAGGTATCGTGGTCGGCAAGTTAGGTACTGCCGTGGTGTCCCCGCACGAGTTGTGGGATAGCGCCATTCGGCAGGAATAACCCCTTTTTCCCCGTTTGTTCCGCTGATTACTCTCATCTGCGTTGCCTGATAATACCCACAGGCACTACAGGTTTGGGAGTCACACATCGTGGCGGAAGACAGCGATCTCGAAAAAACGGAACAGGCGTCGCCCCAGCGGCTTGAAAAAGCACGCGAAGAGGGCGACGTTCCCCGTTCGCGCGAGTTGGCCGTGTTTGTCAGCCTGTTGTCGGCTGGTGGTGGTGTTTGGTTGAGTGGCACATCCTTAATGCATGCACTACAAAACACCATTCGCGGCGGGATGCAGTTTGAGCCTGCTGAAATGCATGATGCCAGTTTGTTGATAGCGCATTTGGCGCACTTGTTATCGGGTGTTTTACTGGCTTTTGCCCCGGTCGCCGGTGTGGTGGTGCTGGTCGCGGTGTTGGCCCCCGCGTTTATTGGCGGTTGGGTCTTTACCACCTCGGCCTTGATCCCGAATTTTAATCGCATCAATCCCATGAACGGTATTGGGCATATTTTTTCCCTGCAAACGCTGATTGAATTGATCAAAGCGGTAGCCAAAGCCTTGTTGGTGGGTATCGTTGCTTGGGCTGTGCTGCGGCATGACAGTACCGAGGTGTTTGGCATGCTGGTTGAACCGTTACACGTCGGGCTTAACCACGCGGCCCAGTTGATGTGGCAAGCCTATTTGGCCATGACCCTGTCATTGGGTGTCGTTGCGTTGATTGATGTGCCCTATCAACTGTGGCAATACGCCGACAAACACAAGATGACGCGGCAAGAATTGCGCCAAGAAGCCCGTGAGGCCGAAGGTGATCCACAAATACGTGCGCGTATTCGTGCTCAGCAACGCGAAATGGCGCGCCGTCGCATGATGTCGGAAGTACCAAAGGCCGATGTGGTGGTTACCAATCCTACGCATTATTCGGTAGCGCTGAGGTATGCGGAAACCAGCGGTCGTGCACCGATGGTGGTTGCCAAAGGTATGGGTGAAGTGGCAGCGCGCATTCGTGAAATTGCCACCGAAAATGGCGTTCCCTTGATGGAAGCGCCACCACTGGCGCGTGCGTTGTATGCCCATGTTGAACTGGAACAAGAGATTCCCGAGGCGTTGTATGCCGCTGTGGCTGAAGTGTTGGCGTATGTGTTCCAGTTGCGCAGTTGGAAACAAGGCGATGGACGCTATCCCGACAGACCAGAGAGCATTGTCGTGCCGGCAGGCATGGACCCACATGAAGAGGATGGTGTTGTAGAAGGAGCGCTTGAATGAACGAGTTGTTGGCCAGAGTGCCAAGCTGGATGCAGTTTAATCCAAAAAATTTGCTGGCGCCGCTGCTGATTATTGTGCTGCTGTCCATGATGGTGCTGCCACTACCGGCATTCATGCTGGATGTGTTTTTCAGCTTTAACATTGCGCTGTCAATCATTGTTTTGCTTACCAGTTTGTATACGGTTAAACCGCTCGACTTCTTGGCATTCCCGGCTGTATTGCTCATTACCACCATGTTGCGGTTGTCGCTGAATGTGGCGTCCACCCGGCTGGTGTTGACGGAGGGTCATACCGGGCCGGATGCTGCCGGCAAGGTGATTGAAGCATTCGGCCACTTCCTGATTGGCGGGAATTACGCCGTGGGGATAGTGGTATTCATTATCCTGACCATCATCAACTTTGTGGTGGTAACCAAGGGTGCGGGACGTATTGCTGAAGTGGGCGCACGTTTTACGTTGGATGCCATGCCCGGTAAACAAATGGCAATTGATGCCGATTTGAACGCGGGGTTGATTGGTGAACAAGATGCCCGGCGCCGGCGCAGTGAAGTGGCGCAAGAAGCCGAGTTTTATGGCGCCATGGACGGTGCCAGCAAATATGTGCGCGGTGATGCCATGGCAGGCATTTTGGTGACGGTGATCAACATCGTCGGTGGGCTGATTGTGGGAATGCTGCAACATGATTTAAGCTTTAACGACGCTGTTAAAGACTATACCTTACTGGCGATTGGTGATGGTTTGGTTGCGCAGATTCCTTCCCTGGTAATTTCAACCGCTGCCGGTATTATCGTGTCGCGGGTCGCTAGCGATCAAGACATTGGTGGTCAATTGATCGGGCAACTGTTTGCCAAGCCCGTGGTGCTGTATATAGCGGCCGGTATTTTGGCAGGCATGGGCCTGATCCCCGGCATGCCGCATCTGGCCTTTTTGTTGCTGGCAGCCCTGCTGGGTGGCATGGCATGGATCCAGGAGCGTCGCACCAAGGAAGCCGAACAGGCACCAGTTGCGCCGCCACCGGCTGAAACCAATCCTGAGACCGAAGAAGCCACATGGAAAGATATTATTCCTGTCGATACCTTGGGGTTGGAAGTCGGCTATCGCTTGATTCCTTTGGTTGACAAAGCGCAAGGTGGCGATTTGCTCAAGCGCATCAAGGGGATTCGCAAAAAATTTGCACAAGAAATCGGGTTTTTACCGCCGGCGGTACACATTCGCGACAATCTTGAACTGAAGCCAGTGGTTTACCGGATTACCTTAAAAGACGTTGAAATCGGTCGTTCCGAGGCCTATTTCGGTCAGTTTCTGGCTATCAATCCCGGGGTTGTGAGTGGACCTTTGCAAGGCATCAGTACCACTGATCCGGCATTTGGCTTGCCGGCCACCTGGATTGATGCCAGCCAGCGCGACCATGCACAAATGATGGGTTATACCGTGGTGGATGCATCTACGGTGATCGCAACCCATCTTAATCATCTGATTACACAGCAAGCCGACCAATTGCTCGGGCGTCACGAAGTACAGATGTTGCTGGATCATGTGGCCGCCGAATCGCCCAAGTTGGTTGAAGAACTGGTTCCGAAGTTACTGTCAGTGGCCGCACTGCAAAAAGTGCTGCAAAACCTGCTGAGCGAAGGCGTGCATATCCGCGATATCCGCACCATTCTCGATACCTTGTCAGAACATGCTGCCCGGGTACAGGATCCAACCGAATTAACGTCGTTGGTGCGTGTGGCCTTGGGTGGTGCAATTGTTCAACAGGTATATGGCACAGCGCAAGAACTGCCGGTGATGGCATTGGATACCCGATTGGAACGTTTGTTAAATCAAGCAGTGATGGCTGGTGGCGAACAAGCCGCCATCGAGCCGGGACTGGCCGACTCCTTGGTATCACAAACCCGTTCAACGGTACAACAACTCGATACAAGCGGACAACCTGCGGTGTTGCTGGTACCACCCCAGTTGCGCTGGTTACTGTCCCGTTTTCTGCGGCGCGTCGTCCCGCAACTTAACGTGTTATCACATGCGGAAGTGCCTGATGCCAAGCATGTCCGTGTGACCCATTTGATTGGAGGCCAAGCATGAACGTACAAAAATTTGTCGCCATAAATTCGCGCGAAGCATTAAGACAAGTGCGAGATGCCTTGGGTGCTGATGCCATTATTCTGTCGAACCGCATGGTAGCAGAAGGGGTTGAAATCATGGCCCTTGCCGCGAGGGATCTGGCAGCGATGTCTGCGCCAGCAGTAGAGCGTGAGGCTGAACCTCGTTTGGATTGGGGGCGTACATCAAATGAACCCCGTGCGACATCGGGTTATGCACAAACAGTGCAGCCAGTTGTTGATTCTTGTGCAGCCGGTCAAGTTCAGCCAATGACGGCTGCGACAGATCTGGCCGCTAATGTTGGTTGGGATTCGGATACAATCACGGCCAACCAGGGGGTTACCCGTGAAATGCTGGACATGATGCAGGAAATTCGCGCCATGCGCAGTATGCTGGAAACCCAGCTTTCCGAAATGGCATGGGAAAGCCGTCGTGAACGCGAGCCACACCGGACACAAATCATGCGTGAGTTATTGTCAGCCGGATTTAGTCCCGGTTTGGCGCGGCATTTGCTGGAGCACATGCCGGAAGTGAAAAATCTGCATGACGGTATGCAATGGATCAAGGCTGCACTGGCGCGTAATTTGCAGGTTATGCATAACGAGCAAGACTTGCTGGAACGTGGAGGCGTGTTCGCACTGGTCGGACCAACCGGGGTGGGCAAAACCACCACTACCGCCAAGTTGGCAGCGCGCTGTGTCATGCGCCATGGCGCCAACAGTTTGGCGCTGATCACCACCGATGCCTATCGGATTGGTGCACATGAACAATTGCGAATCTACGGTAAGATTCTTGGCGTGATGGTGCACACAGTGCGTGATGAAAGTGATTTGCGCATCGCATTGGCCGAACTCAGCAACAAACATACCGTATTGATCGATACGGTCGGCATGAACCAACGCGATCATATGGTAGCCGAGCAAGTGGCCATGCTGTCAGGCACTGGCGTTGAGGTGCAGCGCTTGCTGTGTCTTAATGCCACATCAACCGGTGAAACGTTGAATGAGGTAGTCAAGGCGTATCAGGGAGCCGGTTTGGCTGGTTGCATTGTGACCAAACTGGATGAAGCCGCTACCATGGGTAATGTGCTGGATGTCATGATCCGCAATCGTCTCAAGCTGTATTATGCGGCCAATGGCCAGCGGGTACCCGAAGATTTGCACCTGATGAACCGTGAGCTTCTGGTGGATCGGGCATTTCGCGTGCGTCGTGAGATGTCGGTGTTTCAATATCAGGATGAAGATTTGGCCGCGGTGGTGGCAGGCACGAAAAAAACGGCGCGTGAACTGGGAGGGCTGAACCTTGTTTGATGAATTTATCGATCAGGCTGCCGGTTTGCGTCGGATGCTGGCCACGCCAAAGCCGCGCAGAATTACGGTATTGTCTACGTTGAATGATGCCGACCGGCATGCCATGCTGGCCAATCTGGCAGCCAGTTTGGCAAAAATGGGCGGCGATACGTTGTTGGTCGATGCCAGAATACCCTGTCCCATGCAGGAACCTGCGCTGATGGATGTGGCGGCTGGTCGCCGCGCGCTGGGCGATGCTGTATTTGCGCAAGCGTCTGGTGCTTATGCCAAATGTTCAATGTCACACGGCATTGCCATGAGTTCAGCGCAACGTCATGCCATGGATGGTGCTGTTGGCAAGGTGCTGGATCAATTATCGGTGCGATATGTGAATATGCTGATTGATGCAGAACTGGATGCACAGGGTGATTTGNNAACCTTGCTGGTGCACGTTACCGACGATGAGCAGTCGATCAAGCAAGGATATGCACTGATCAAACGCATCCAGTCTTCAACCGGTCGGATGGATGCAGGCACCTTGGTTAGTGGGGCCGATGAATCTCGTGCCCGCTTGATTTATGCCAACCTTTCCCAAACGGCCAGCCGGTATCTGGCGGTTACGCTGCGCGATATGGGTTTTATTCCGCAGGACGATTTTTTGCGTCGGGCAATCAAGCTGGGACGTCCGGTCGTAGACGTTTTCCCCTCAGCCGTGGCATCATTAGCCTTCCGCCGTGTCGCGGGGCAACTGAGTATGACGTGAGATAATGTACACTGTAACAGGTAAAGCCGATAAAAATCAGGTTTTGTTGCAACATGCGCCGCTGGTAAAGCGTTTGGCCTATCAACTGAAAGCCCGTCTGCCATCCAACGTTGAAGTGGATGATCTGATTCAGGCTGGCATGATGGGTTTGCTGGATGCGGTCAACCGTTATGAAGAAACGCATGGGGCACAGTTTGAAACCTATGCCGTGCAGCGCATCCGTGGCGCCATGCTGGATGAATTGCGCGGCATGGATTGGCTGCCGCGCAATGTTCGGCAAGACATGCGCAAAATCGAAACGGCACTGTCGGATTTGCAACAACAACTGGGGCGCCCGCCTACCGAGGCGGAAGTTGCACAACACATGCACCTGTCGTTGTCGGATTACCAGGATAAATTGTCGGAAAGCGGCGGCCATCAACTGGTGTATTATGAAGACTTTCAGGACCAAAGTGGTGAGGGTGAAAGTTTTCTTGAGCGCTATATGGTGGATGAAAACGGTGATCCGTTGTCCGGTTTGCTGGAAGACGGCTTCCGTTTGGCACTGATCGATGCGATTGATGGCTTGCCGGAACGTGAAAAGATTTTGATGGGCTTGTATTACGAACAAGAGATGAACCTCAAGGAAATTGGTGCGGTGATGGGCGTATCCGAATCGCGGGTAAGTCAACTGCATAGCCAGGCAATCGCACGGATTCGTGCCAGTTTGAGGAGTAGAGCGTGGACTGGGGAGGCATAGGCGGTATCTTGTTGACTATCGTCGGCATTTTGCTGGCGTATGGACTGGATGGCGGTCATGTGCTCTCACTGGTTCAACCAGAGGCATTTCTGATTGTGTTTCTGGGAACAGCCGGGGCTGTGATTACGCAAACCCAGTTTACCGTTCTAAAAAAAGGCATTCGAATGTTGCGCTGGCTGGTTAAGCCGCCGGTGGATGAACGTCGGCATTTGATCATCGACATCGTGCAATGGAGCCATACCGTTCGCAGGGAGGGTTTGTTAAGTCTGGAAAACCAGATGAATGCCAGCAAAGACCTGTTCCTGAAAAAAGGCTTGCGTTTGATTATCGACGGGATCGATCCGCATCAAATGCGTGAAATCATGGAAAGTGAAATTGATTCATTTGAAATGGGTGAAAAAGCCGCCGTCAAAATTTTTGAATCGGCTGGCGGTTATTCACCGACCATTGGTATATTGGGTGCGGTGCTTGGCTTGATTCGCGTCATGCAGCATTTGTCTGATCCAACCCGGCTCGGTAGTGGCATTGCCGTGGCGTTTCTCGCCACCATTTATGGGGTTGGATTGGCCAATCTGGTGTATCTGCCGATTGGTCATCGCTTGCGCATGGTAGTGAGCCAACAAGTACGGCAACGAGAAATGGTCGTAGAGGGTCTCATGGCGATTGCGCACGGTGATCATCCCCGGGTGATAGAAGACAAACTGACGGCTTTTTTGGAGTAAACCAACATGGCCAGACGTAAAAAGCATGGTGAACCAGAGCATGAAAATACTGAGCGCTGGTTGGTGTCGTATGCTGACTTTATTACGTTGCTATTTGCTTTTTTTGTGGTCATGTATTCCATTTCTGCCGTGAATGAAGGCAAATACCGTGTGTTGTCCAGCGCATTAGGCGTTGCTTTCGGTGAGTCCTTGCCCGTTTCTGTTTTGCAACAAAATATCAAATACCCGGAAGCAGGAACGGCAGTAAAGCCGACCCCGGCGGTTGCACACCACGATCAGGAAGCGGCGAGCATGCAAAAAATGGCGCAAGACCTGTCCAAAACATTAGACCCGCTGGTTCAACAAGGTATGGTTCGGGTCAGCCAGTCGTCCAAAGGGGTGGATATCGAAATCAATGCCAGCCTGTTGTTTGCATCCGGTGATGCAGCGTTGTCGGATGACTCGCGGCGTGCGTTGTTGGCGATTGCCAATGTGTTGAAAGATACGCAATATGACCTGGAAGTAGATGGCTTTACCGATGATCAACCCATCAAAAGCAAGCTTTTCCCGTCCAATTGGGATTTGTCAGCGGTCAGGGCGAGTAGTGTGGCACGTGAATTGGGCAGCGATGGCATTTCCGACGACCGCATGAAGGTAGTGGGTTATGGTTCTAATAAACCGTTAGCGCCGAATGATAATACCGAAGACCGCGCACGCAATCGACGGGTCGAAATCATGGTGTTGGCCCCACAATACGAAGCAGCGCGCGAAATCACCTATAAGACAGGTAAAGATGCAGCGCATTAACCTGTTTGCTGGTGTGGTTGAATGCGCGTGACCTGCTTGCTATGATGTTTAATTTTGGGCACATTTCATGCAAAGTGATCTCAAAACCCTTGAATTTGACGGTATCCGTCGCATACTGGCGCGACTCGCACTGACCCCGTATGGCGATGATGCTGCGCTTCAGCTAGAACCCGCACCTGATGTACTGATCGCGCGCGCCATGCAGGCATCGGTGAGTGCAGCGCGTCAATTGGTGGATGCCGGTGAAATGCCACGCGTGGGGGATGTGCCGGATATTCGCGCAGCTTTGCGCCAGGCGGGACAGTCTGGTTCAGCCTTGTCAGCGACAGCATTTCATCATGTGCGCCACGTGGTACGGATGGCCGGTGAATTGCATGCGCTGACGCGCAAATATGCCGACTTATGCAGTGACGCCAGCGCATTACTGATGCCGCCGGGTTTGGTCACCGCGATTGATGTGGCGATCAATCCGCAAGGTCGGTTGCGTGAAGATGCCAGTCCAACACACTGTGAGTTGAATGCCCGTTATCGCGATGTTCAAGGCGAAGTGACGTCAGCAATCAAAGCCGTGATGCAGTCCCCCGAACACCGTGGTTTGTTTGATACGGCACAAGCGGTGCAATGGCATGGTATGCGCGGCGTGGTGGCGGTTAAAACCGCGCAGGCTGATGCCATTAAAGGCGTGCGACGTGGCACCAGTGCCGGTGGACGCGATACCCTCATCGAGCCGATTACGGCTGTGCCCCATAACAATCGGCTGGAAAGCCTGTCCGGACAAATTGAAGCACAAAACCAGTTGGTATTGCGGGAGTTAACCGATGTGTTGCGTGAGCAATTGCCGGTGTTACAGCGCTTGCTGGATGCCTTGGTGTGGGTCGATCTGGCGTTGGCAGGCGGGCAATTGTCGGCTGCCATGAATGCGTCGGCGCCCAAGTTGGTCGATGAAACGGTTTTGTTGTTGGATCAAGCCTACCATCCGCAACTGCTGCTGCAATTTCAACAACGGCAAATCGCGCATTTGGTCCCGCTCAGTCTGCAACTGGATCGGCAGCACCCGATGCTGGTGATTACCGGCCCCAATACCGGTGGAAAAACAGTGGTATTAAAGACGGCAGGCTTGTTGACTACCATGGCCCATTGTGGGTTGCATATACCGGCTGAAGGCAATTGTGTGGTCGGAAACTTTAGCCGTGTGATCGTCGATGTGGGGGATAAGCAGAGTTTACATCATCACTTATCCACGTTTGCCGGACATGTCGAGGTATTGAAGCGATTATTGACCGAGGCCGATGATCGAACCTTGGTGCTGATGGATGAACTGGGCACCGGAACTGACCCGGAAGAGGGGGCGTCGCTGGCCATGGCGGTGCTTGATGAGTTGGCGCAACGCCACGTCATGGGCATTGTTACAACGCATTTGACGCCCCTTAAAGGCTTTGCCGCGCAGCATGACTGGTTGTCCAATGCCTGCATGAGGTTTGATTTCGAGCAGTTGTCACCTACTTATCAATTAGAACTGGGACAGTCCGGGCAATCACTGGGTTTGATCATCGCAGAAAAAAACGGTTTGCCACCTGCATTGGTCGCGCGCGCCAGACAACATTTGGCAGGATTAAAAACGTCTGTCAGTCATTAACCCGATCATTTCAGGTGCTATTCGCCGTCAATCGCGTTGACAGGTATTGCACTTGTCGGTGTTTGCGTAATATGATGTCAGACAAAAGATGACGCTAGGACTTACGTGCCAACAACAAGCCCTGATCTATCCAAAGCATTCAACCAACAGGCCGTTGATTTGCTGGCGCGCATTCAGCCCGTTTTGCAGCGCACCGGCGATGAGATGGTGCAGGCATTTTATCGGCAATTGTGGCAGCAACCCGGCGCAACCAGTTTGCTGACGGCATTAAGCGAAGATGAGTTGGTGCATCTCCAGCAACAACAACGCCAACACATGGATTTTTTGCTTGATCCGCATACGACATCGCATGACATTGAACAACGTGCCCAACGTATCGGTTATGTACATGCCCTCATTGGCGTTACGCCCAGCCTGTTGTTTAAAGCCAGAACGTTATATCGCCACCAGTTGGATGAGGTGGTGGACAGAGTGGCATTGGATTTTTCCACGCGAACGTTGCTGAGTAAAGTGTTTGATGCGCGTTTGGAACATGATTTGCATGCCCAGTTATTGAGTCAGGAAGTGGTGTCTGCCCGTTATCTGAACGTATTGAGTGCGCCACTTGAACAGGGCGGCCCGATTTTGGCGGATGTGCTTACCGATGAACTCGGACAACTCGGGGCATTGCCTGGCATCGTGCTGGTGCTGTTGCTGCGCTTGAATTCGGATGGCATTTTCGTGGTGGAGCGAGCGGCTGGCCCTCAGGCTGAAGTGGCTGCTACCCTGCTGGTGCAACCCGGGTTAGAGATTTCTGTCGATCCACAGTCACCAAACGGTCGCGGTTTGTTGGCGGAGAGCTGGCGTTCGCAACAGGTGTTGAGTACGGCCAGTTACGCAAAAGATGAGCGATATCAAACATGGCGCCCTGTGGCGCAATCGGTCGGTATCCGGTCGCATCTGGCTATTCCGGTCATCGATGCCAATGGTCACAGCGTGTGGGCATTGAGTCTGTATGGGGCGTATCCACACCAGTTTGAACTCGCGTCGATGCGGCATTTCGCGCACGGTATACAGCACCGCTGGGCTCAATTCTGGCGACAAAATCATCATCAAAATATTCCGGTGCGCTATGACCAAGCCCGCGCATGGATTTCCCGTCTGTTTGACGGTGGCTTGCAGTTATACGCACAGCCGATTCTGGATATCAAACAGGGCAGCGTTAAGAAAGTTGAATTGTTGGCCCGTTTGCAAATGCCGGATGGTAAGTTGGTTGCACCGGGTTTGTTTTTGCCGTTATTGGGTGATGCCGAGCTGGATCGCTTGTTTCGACGCGGACTGGCTTTGGCCATGCGCCATTTGGCCGATTGGCAAGCCATGGGATATCACTTGCAAGCATCGGTGAATTTGCCGCCGAATACCTTGCTGGATCCAGCGTGTGTTAACTGGGTGGCTCAGGCGCTGGCAAAATCATCGATCGAGCCTGATCGACTAGTGCTGGAATTGCTGGAAAATCAGGATGTCGTGAATCATGCACACGCAATCAGCACGCTGGTGCAATTAAAACAGTTGGGGGTGCGGGTGGCGATGGATGATGCCGGCTCGGCTTACAGCGGTTTGTTGCGCATGGCGCAGATGCCGTTTGATTATTTGAAAATCGACCAGAGTCTGGTCATGCGGTTGCGGCTTGATCCGGTGCCCACCTTGGGCTTGATTTATGCCATTATACAAATCGGGCGTAATTTCCGGCGTCAGATTGTCGCTGAAGGCGTAGAACACATGGACGTGCTGGAGGCGGTTAAACTGCTGGGTGTTGATTATGCCCAAGGCTATGGCATTGCGCGGCCGATGCCGGTGGATGCACTGCCGGGTTGGTTGGATCGTTTGGATACCCCGCCGATTGTAACTGCACCCGATATCCAAACCCCGCTCGGCGCCTTGGCTTATCACTGGAAAGTCATGAGTGTTGGCTATGCCGGGCCCAGTTTAGTGTCTGCGTGTCCGGTGCAGACTTTTTTGGCAACCTGGTCGGGACAAGGGGTGGATCAAGCCTTGACATGGCATCAGCTCATACATGAGACACCCGATGAACGCGTTTGGCAAGACGCCCATGACAGGTTGACGCAATGGCTGGTTGAGGCCGTTGCAGCCACGCCAGTGCCTTCCTGAGCCGGTGGCGTGTAACGGGCTTTTCAAGCGAACAAGCCCGTCAGCGATTGCAGATTAAACGCCGCGCAGCAGTTCGTTGATACCTACCTTGGCGCGGGTTTTTTCATCAACCTTCTTGACAATCACCGCGCAATACAGGCTGTAACGACCATCGGCGGATGGCAGGTTGCCGCTCACCACCACCGAACCGGCGGGCACGCGGCCATACAGAATTTCGCCGGTTTCCCGGTCGTAAATCTTGGTGGATTGGCCGATATATACGCCCATTGAAATGACCGCGTTGTCTTCAACAATCACCCCTTCTACAATTTCCGAGCGGGCACCGATAAAACAGTTGTCGCCGATAATGGTCGGGTTGGCTTGTACCGGTTCCAGCACGCCACCAATGCCGACGCCACCGGACAGGTGCACGTTTTTACCGATTTGCGCGCAAGAACCCACGGTGGCCCAGGTGTCAACCATGGTGCCGCTGTCAACATACGCGCCGATGTTGACGTAAGACGGCATCAAAATCACATTCTTACCGATGAAGCTGCCACGCCGGGCAGCGGCCGGCGGCACCACACGAAAGCCGCCCTCACGAAAATCATGGCTGTTGTAATCGACAAATTTAGACGGCACTTTATCAAAATATTGGGTGTGCCCGCCCGGGATAAGGGCGTTGTCTTCCAGACGGAAAGACAGTAATACGGCTTTCTTGATCCATTGGTGCGTTACCCATTCGCCGTTTTCTTTGCTGGCCACCCGTAACGCACCACGGTCCAAGGCGTCGATCACCTCGGCAATGGCGCGTTTCAGGTCGCTACCGGCGTTATCGGGGGTTATGTCGCCACGGCGTTCAAAGGCGTCTTCGATAATGGTTTGTGTGCTCATGGGGTATGGCCTCAATCAGGAATGGTGTTGTTGGTAAAGCGAAAGAATACGTTGACCACCGGCCAGACAAGCCTCGGTAGAGGCGACCAGTGCGACGCGGATAAAACCGCGTCCGGGATTATTGCCCTGGAAGTCGCGCGCCAAAAAACTGCCCGGCAATACGGTGACATGATGTTCGGCATAGAGTTGACGGGTAAATTGCAAATCGTCCATGCCGGTGTTCAGCCACAGGTAAAACGCTGCGTCGGGTTGGCCGGAAGGTAACATGGGTTGCAACAGGGGGGTCAGGGCGGCAAATTTTTCGGCATACAACTGACGATTGTTTGCCACATGCTGTTCATCTTGCCAGGCGCTGATGCTGGCGTGCTGCACCACCGGCGACATGGCAGAACCATGGTAAGTGCGATAGAGCAGAAATTTTTGCAACAAATCGGCATTGCCGGCGACAAAACCCGAGCGCATGCCGGGAACATTCGAGCGTTTGGATAAACTGCTGAACACCACCAGTCGGGCAAAATCGTGACGCCCCAGTTGCCAGGCAGCGGTTAATGCGCCCAGCGGCGCGGGTTGGTTTGGTGGATAAATTTCCGAATAGCATTCGTCGGAAGCAATGACAAAACCATAACGGTCAGACAGGGTAAACAGGGCCCTCCATTCGTCCAGATGCATGACATGGCCGGTTGGGTTGCCGGGCGAACACACATACACCAGTTGCGTGCGTTGCAGTACCTCTGGGGGTACATCTTCAAACCGCATGCGGTAATCATGTTCGGGCAGGGTGGGCAAATACCACGGCTCGGCACCGGCCAGCAAGGCAGCGCCTTCATAAATCTGATAAAACGGATTGGGGGAAATCACCACCGGTTTGTGCGGGCCGCCGGCATTGATCACCACTTGGGCAAAGGCGAACA
>DDOT01000057.1:0-4414 GCA_002341815.1 Thiobacillus sp. UBA2487
AATCGAAAAAGTGAAGCGTTGGCCGACAAGCGGGCAGTTGCCTTGCGTAGCATGGCGCAGATTAACCAGTTGGTTATCGATGACATGCAAGATGGGGTAATTGTGCTGGATGGTGATGGGTACATACGTCAAACCAACCAGCGCGCCCGCGAATTGCTGGGAGTGCCGGTAACTGACTGGCCGGAGGCGGAACATGCGCTGGATGTTTATCTGCCCCACGTTGCGGCGTTTTATCATGTGTGGCGCGGCAAACCGAACATGCGCTTTGAACCGGTAGTGATTGGTGAAACGGGTGCCCTGTATATGCCGCGTTTTATTGCGGTGACTAATCGACGGGTGAATGGCTCGGTGTTGGTGCTGGAGGACATGTCGCGTATTCGCGAAGCGGCTCGACAAATCAAATTGGCGGCGCTGGGGCGTTTAACAGCGAATATTGCCCATGAAATCCGCAACCCCATGACCGCCATCAGTCATGCCAGTGAGTTGTTGCAAGAATCAGAAGATGCGGTGAATCATCGGTTGCTGGAAATTATCCTGAATAATACCCGTCGCATCAATCAGTTGATTAATGATGTCATGATGTTGGCACGCAGAGATCGCGTGCAACGCGAACAAATTATCGTTGCTGACTTTTTGAGTGATTTTTTAGAAGAGTTTTCGCATGATGGTGAGTTTGCGCCATATTTGTTTGTGGCGCAGGTGGCAGATGATTTTGCAATCTGTTTTGATGCGGGGCATTTGCGACAAGTGTTGGCCAATCTTTGCTCCAATGCACTGCGCCATGCCAGTGGCAAACCGGGTTGCGTGATGATACGCTGTGACCATGAGCGATCGCAAACCGTGATTGACGTTTTGGATGATGGACCTGGGGTGCCGGCCAATTTGCAGGCGCGCTTGTTTGAACCTTTTTTTACCACGGTGCCGACCGGCACCGGGTTGGGCTTGTATATTTCACGAGAACTCTGTCAAGCCAATGGTGCTTGGCTGGATTATGTTGCAACGGGTACGGGTGGACATTTCCGTATCAGCAGTCAGGATAACCGATGTCAGGAGCAAATCCATTGAGCCGCGCCATGCCAACCGTGTTGATCATCGATGATGAGCCCGATCTGCTTGAATTGTTGGAAATGACATTGTTGCGCATGGGCTTGGAGGTGGTTAAGGCCGATAGCGCAGCCAGCGCCAGATTGCGTTTGGCCGAACAGGTATTTGATTTGTGTCTGACCGATATGCGCCTGCCGGATGAGGATGGTTTGTCGATTGTTCGGCACATTCAGTCCGATTATCCGGCAACACCAGTGGCGGTGATTACTGCACATGGTAATACCGAGAATGCCGTGCTGGCATTAAAAGCGGGGGCGTTTGATTATCTGAATAAACCGGTCACGCTCGAGCAGTTACGCGCGTTGGTCAAATCAGCATTGCAATTACCGGATAAAAAATCAAACATCGGTCGTGATTTGTTGGGTCATTCAGCAGCCATGCAACAGGCGCGTGAGTTGATTGCCCGCTTGGCACGCAGTCAGGCGCCGGTTTATATCACGGGTGAATCGGGTAGCGGCAAAGAACTGGCCGCGCGATTGATTCATCAGCAAAGCAACCGTGCGGCCCAACCGTTTGTGGCGGTAAATTGTGGGGCCATTCCGGAAAACCTGATGGAGGCTGAATTTTTTGGCCACAAAAAGGGCGCTTTCACGGGAGCTGATAGTGAAAGGCAGGGCTTCTTTCAAGCCGCTGCATCAGGCACGTTGTTTTTGGATGAAATAGCTGATCTTCCGCTTGCCATGCAGGTGAAACTGCTGCGCGTTATTCAGGAAAAGACCGTACGCAAATTGGGAGGTACGGCTGAAGAATCAATTGACGTGCGCCTGATTTGTGCCACTCACCAAGACTTGGCGACATGCGTTGACGATGGACGGTTTCGGCAAGACCTGTATTATCGATTGAATGTCATTTGCTTGAAAATGCCGGCGTTGCGTGAAATGCCGGAGGATATCCCGGCCATTGCACAACGGATATTGCAACAGTTAGCCCATGAACAAGGCAATGCCTCCCCACCGGTGTTATCACCACAGGCATTGGAAGCGTTGGCAGGGTATCGTTTTCCGGGCAATGTACGCGAACTGGAAAATATTTTGGAGCGTGCGTTGGCGTTGAGTACCAACCACACGATCGAGCCGGAAGATTTGCAGTTGGTGCCGAATGGGTTGCGTGGTGAACAGATCGGCGCAGATGCGGGGAGCGCGCTGAACCAGCAAGCCAAATGGCCATTAGAGACGTATCTGGATCGGCTGGAGCGGGAGGCTTTGCTGGAAGCGCTGGAACAAGTGCATTACAACAAGACGGCGGCTGCCCGATTGATGGGGATTACGTTTCGCTCGTTGCGGTACCGTCTCGAGCGATTGGGTATTACAGTTTAACCTGATCTGTTTACGGGGTCAGATTCAAACCGAGATACAGTAAATATAACCCACCGTTGATCGATAATTGCCAGACCCGAATACCACCGGTGGCCAGACAGAGTCGCAGCCATGCGGCACCGCCCAAGGTTATCAGCAGGCCGGTCAACAGAGCGGGTTGAGCGGTCCATGGCGTCAAGCCGATGCCGATAGCCGGCAGCAGTGTTCCTTGAAAAGCCAACGCACCGGTAATGTTGCCAAACGCCAGCGTATCTTTGTTGCGGCGTATCCAGACGATGCTGTTGATTTTTTCCGGTAATTCGGTGGCGATCGGCACGATTAGCAGGGATAGCAACAAGGGGTTGATGCCAAGGATTGGCGCAATCGTGTGAATGGCATGAATGAAACCGTTGGCGCTAGCGGCCAGCAGTGCCAGCGCGCCCGCCAGTTGCAGGAGAATGATCCACAAATGAGGCGAAAACCCCAAGCGGGCCAGCCATAGCACGGAATCTGCTTCGGTGGCGTGACCGTCGTTCACCAGCGCGCTGGATGCTTTGAGTGTCAGCATCAGATAGATAAAATACATCAGTACCATGGTGAAAGCCATGGCGGCGCGAATAGCGGGGTTATCGTGAGGCACAAACATGCTGGCGCTCGCGATAATGAAAGCAGCCAGAAACACGTTCAAATCGCGTTTCAGGCCACTGGGCTCAGGCTGGAAACGCTCAGTCAACTTGCGTTTGCGCAGAACGGCCAGTCCCATCAATGAAACCGATAGCGTAGATAGCATCAGTGGTGCGCCTAAAATCGCACCGGTACCGATTTCGGTTGCGTCCTGATTACCATGCCCACCAAAAATGGCAATCAACGGCACCAGCGTTTCCGGTAACGCAGTGCCGATAGCGGCAAAAATAGAACCGGTCACGCCCTCTGAAATGCCGAGTTTTTCACCCAGATGTTCCAGTGCGTTGACGAAGATTTCCGCAGCAAGCAGAATCAGCAGTAACCAAATCAGTAATAATAACCAAATCATCATGTTGAGCTTGGGTGGTTGAACCGGCTGGTGATGCGCCAGTCAGACCCGATCGGTTGGACAGATTGAACGGTTAGCTGAATCCGGTCATCCAGTTGCGCGATGGTTGGCAGGTTAAATAACCCGCGCGCAGCATGGCCGAGCAGCGATGGTGCAAAATAGGCAACCCATTCATCGGCAAGACCGGCAGCAATCAAAGCGCCCTGCAGGGTGGCGCCGGCCTCGCACAGAATGTCGTTATAGCCGCGTTGGGTGAGTTGAGACAAAGCCGCTTGCAGATTGACCTGGCCATTGATGGATGCAACCTGTAACAGCGTAGCGCCCTTAGCGGTTAAGCGTTCAACCTGTTCGGTACTGGCGGCCTCTGTATGTACAATAACCACGCCCCCATTGTGCAAAATATGTGCGTCATCGGGTGTGCGCAGACGGGAGTCGATAATAATGCGCTCCGGTTGGCGTGGCGTGTCCACATCGCGCACATTGAGTTGCGGATCATCGGCTAAAATGGTGCCGATCCCGGTCATGACGGCACAGGCACGCGCTCGCAAGCGTTGCACGTCGTGCCGGGCTTCCGTTCCGGTTATCCATTGGCTGCTGCCATTGGATAACGCGGTGCGTCCGTCCAGTGATGATCCGGTTTTGAGAGTAAGCCAAGCGCGTTGGCGCGTCATCCGCGCAATAAAACCCCGGTTTAGTTCGGCGGCGTGGTTCGCCATGATCCCGCACGTCGTGTTGATACCGGCTGCGGCGAGTTTTTCAAGTCCTCGACCGGCAACCAGCGGGTTAGGGTCTTGCATGGCGACCACAACGTTGGCGATGCCGGCATGAATCAGCGCATCCGCACAGGGCGGGGTACGCCCATGGTGGCTGCACGGTTCGAGTGTCACATAGGCCGTGGCGCCGTGTGCGCGATCGCCGGCTTCACGCAGGGCATGGATTTCTGCATGGGGTTCGCCTGCTTTGTGGTGCCAACCGCTACCGA
>DDOT01000057.1:4498-6365 GCA_002341815.1 Thiobacillus sp. UBA2487
GCATGGTCAAATGACAGATTGGGGTAATGATGGTGCGTCATGCGTCCAGATCCCGGATGACGTGACGAAAATCATCGACATCCTGAAAACTTTTGTAAACGGATGCAAATCGGATATAGGCCACCTTGTCGAGCGGCTTTAGTGCCATCATGACCATTTCACCCAACAAGCGCGCCGGAATTTCGCGCTCGCCGAGCGCTAAAACCTGCTTGATAACGTTGGTGATAGCCTGGTCAACGTACTCAGTGGGTACCGGACGTTTGTGCAGGGCGCGTGTGAAACCTTCGCGCAATTTACTTTCCGAGAATTCTTCCCGATTGCCATTCGATTTGACGACCTGCGGCAGTCGTAATTCAACGGTTTCGTAGGTGGTAAACCGTTTGTCGCAGCCCGGACAGCGGCGTCGGCGACGAACGGAGTCACCAGATTCGGATACCCGTGAATCAATCACACTGGTATCCGTAGTGCCGCAGAACGGACATTTCATGGCGGTTATAGTTAGTTGCTGTACACAGGCAGACGTGCACACATGGCCGTGACTTCGGCTGCTACCCGATCGATGTTTTCGGCATCATTGGGGGCATCCAGCACATCAGCAATCAAATGCGCCAGTGTTTCGGCTTCGGCTGCGCCGAAACCGCGTGTGGTCATGGCGGCGGTGCCAATGCGGATGCCGGACGTGACAAACGGTTTTTGCGGGTCATTCGGAATGGCATTTTTATTGACGGTGATGTGTGCCAATCCCAGCGCAGCTTCGGCTTCTTTACCGGTCAGGTTTTTAGCGCGCAGGTCAAGCAGAAACAGATGGGAATCCGTGCGACCGGATACAATGCGCAGACCGCGCTGGATCAGTACGTTGGCCATGACACGCGCATTGGCAATCACTTGGGCTTGTACCGCTTTGAATTCGGGTTGCATGGCTTCGCCGAGGGCAATGGCCTTGGCAGCAATCACATGCATCAGCGGTCCGCCTTGCGTGCCGGGGAAAATGGTGGAGTTAAGGGCTTTTTCGTGTTCTGCTCGAGCCAAAATCAAGCCGCCACGGGGTCCGCGCAGGGTTTTGTGGGTGGTGGTGGTAACGAAGTCAGCGATGCCGACCGGGCTAGGGTAATGGCCGGCAGCAATCAGGCCGGCGTAGTGCGCCATATCAACAAACAAATATGCACCTACGCTGTCGGCAATTTGACGAAAACGTTGCCAGTCGATAACCAGTGCATAGGCAGATGCGCCAGCTACAATCATTTTGGGTTTGTGTTCTTGCGCCAGACGCTCGACTTCTGCGTAATCAATTTCTTCGGTCTCGGTGTTCAGGCCATAGGTGATGGCGTTGAACAGCTTGCCGGAAAAATTGACGCTGGCGCCGTGGGTGAGGTGGCCGCCGTGCGCCAATGACATGCCGAGGATGGTATCGCCAGGTTTGAGCACAGAAAGGTAAACTGCCGCATTGGCTTGCGAGCCGGAGTGCGGTTGTACGTTGACGTATTCAGCACCAAACAGATCGCGTGCGCGATTGATGGCGATTTGCTCAACCACGTCTACATATTCACATCCGCCATAGTAACGTTTGCCGGGGTAACCTTCGGCGTATTTATTGGTCAGTACCGAGCCTTGGGCTTCCATGACAGCCGGGCTGGTATAATTTTCGGAGGCAATCAGCTCGATATGGTCTTCTTGACGCTGGGCTTCGTCCTGCATGGCTTGCCAGATGGCAGGGTCGGTGGCGGCAATGGTGTTTTTGCGGTCAAACATAAAATATCCTGTTGGCGAGTGGTTCAAGGTAAAGCCATTTCGAAGAAGCTGCCCGTACCAGCATGTTATTGCCATGCGTGTAACCAGGCCTTGCATTAACGTCTTGCGGGCCGAATGC
>DDOT01000057.1:6472-6616 GCA_002341815.1 Thiobacillus sp. UBA2487
GTGGAGGCGTTAATCAGTGCTTCCTTAACGGTTAGTGTGTATTTTAGCCGGAATGTTGCATAAATTCACGTTTTGATCGCATGAATCTTGAAAAACAACACATTGGGACGCTGATTAATGATGTTAACCCGATCATTTCATAAA
>DDOT01000178.1:0-7430 GCA_002341815.1 Thiobacillus sp. UBA2487
ATTTATGAAAAGATCGGGCTAGGCATCAAATTTGACGAGCCCCGTTACATCCACTAATCTGACAGCATTCCTGTCGTCTAATATCGAAATGCCTCATGTCCGTACAAATCAAATCCCCACAAGACATTGAACACCTGCGCGTTGCCGGACGTCTGGCCGCCGAGTTGCTGGATTACATCACCCCGTTTGTTGAACCCGGTATAACCACCAACGAACTGGATCGCCTGTGCCACGATTATATGGTGAATGTGCAACACACCATTCCAGCCCCGCTCAATTACGCACCGGGTGGCCATACGCCTTACCCAAAATCCATTTGCACCTCGGTCAACCAACAAATCTGTCATGGGGTGCCCAATGAAAAACCGCTCAAACGCGGCGATATTGTGAATATCGATGTCACCGTCATCAAGGATGGCTGGCATGGCGACAGCAGTCGCATGTTTTGCGTCGGCGAAACATCTTCGCATGCCAAACGATTGTGCGATATTACTTGGCAAGCCATGTGGCACGGGATTGCCAAGGTGCGTCCAGGCGCTACGTTGGGCGATATTGGTCATGCCATTCAAACCTTTGTTGAAGAAAATGGCTATAGCGTGGTTCGTGAATTCTGCGGTCACGGCATTGGGCGCAAGTTTCACGAAGAACCGCAGGTGCTACATTATGGGCGAGCTGGTGCAGGTCTCACCTTGCAACCGGGCATGGTGTTTACCATTGAGCCCATGGTCAATGCCGGGCGTCGCGACATCCGTCAACTGGCAGATGGCTGGTCTATCGTGACCCGCGATCGCAGCCTGTCTGCCCAATGGGAACACATGCTGACCGTCACCGAATCCGGTTATGAAGTCCTCACCGTGTCAGACGCCACACCGACCCCACCGCCCGGTTTTGCCAACACATCAACATGAACACACCGGACGCGAACCGGATCATTGAATGGCGCACCCGATTGCGCGAACAACGCGAAGCATTACGTCTGGCGTTTGTGCATGGTTTGCCCGTGCGGCGGTTGTTGGCCAGTCAATGTAAAGCCACCGATCAGTTGCTGCGCGAGATCTGGCGCACCTTAACGTTGCCTGCGGACGTCTGCCTGGTGGCTGCAGGCGGCTATGGTCGGCGCGAATTATTTCCATGGTCCGACATCGACCTGCTGATATTGCGTCCCGCGCTGGCCAGCGAATCCACCCTGCAGGCCATTGAGCAACTGGTTGGTCTGCTATGGGATATCGGACTGGAAGTGGGCCACAGTGTGCGCACCATTGATGACTGCCTGAATGAAGCTGAACGCGATCTCACCATTCAAACCAACCTGCTCGAATCGCGTCTGTTGATCGGCAACCATGCGTTCTATCAAGATTTTCGTCAACGCTTTCTCGCGCAACTTGATCCGCGTAAATTCTTTGAAGGCAAACTGGCCGAACAAGACCAACGTCATGCCCGCTTCAATGACAGCTCGGCCCAACTGGAACCCAACATCAAAGAAAGCCCCGGCGGAATTCGCGATCTGAACAATCTGCGCTGGCTGGCCCACGCCACCGGCATTGGCACGCGCTGGCAAGATTTGGCGATGGCGGGTCTTATTAATGCTGCCGAATGCCGACAACTACAGCACATTGAAGGTCGCCTGTTTCGTCTGCGTGCCCATTTGCACTTTCTGGCCGGACGCCGCGACGATCGTCTGCTATTCAATTATCAAACCCAATTGGCCGAGGTGTATCACATTCATGATAATGCCACCCGGCGCGCCAGCGAAATGCTCATGCAACGCTATTACCTGGCCACCCGATTTGTTGCACAAATGCGCGATATTCTGCTGCCCGGTTTGCGTACCCGCGCCTTCGGCAACCCGCAACTCGCCATTTTTCCATTAAATGAGCGCTTTCAGATACGCGACAATCAACTGAAAGCCATTGATGACCAGTTGTTTGAACGCACCCCTCACGCCATTTTCGAAGGTTTTTTGCTCTTGCAACAACACCCCAGCCTGTCTGGTATGAGCGCATCGACCCTACGCGCCNNCGTCACCATATCAATGCTGATTTTCGACGTGATCCGCATAATCAGCAGTTGTTCCTGCAAATCTTGCGAACGGGTGAACGATTGGTACGCGTCATGCGCAGCATGAATCGTTATGACATTCTGGGACGTTATATACCCGCCTTCGGCCGCATCGTCGGTCAGATGCAACACGATTTATTCCATATTTACACGGTTGACGAACATATTCTGACGGTATTGCGCAACTTGCGCCGTTTGACCATTCCCGAATTTACCCATGAGTTTCCGCTGGCCAGTCGTTTGATATTGGCATTTGACAAGCCTGAACTGCTGTATCTGGCGGCGCTGTTTCACGACATCGCCAAAGGACGGGGCGGCGACCATTCCCGGTTGGGCACGGCCGATGCTCGCCGGTTTTGCCGACAACATCAGTTGAATAACACCGATACCGACTTGGTGGTGTGGTTGGTCCGTGAGCATTTGCGCTTTTCGTCTACCGCGCAAAAACAGGATTTGAGCGATCCGGATGTTATCGCCACATTCGCTGCCAGCATACCCGACCAACGCCATCTGATTGCCTTGTACTTGCTGACCATCTGCGACATTCGCGGCACCAGTCCTTCGGTATGGAACGCTTGGAAAGCCAAACTGATTGACGACTTATTTCACCTGACCCGTCGGCATTTATCCGGCGATACCACCTTACATTCCGGTACGGACACCATAAAATCGGCTGCTTCCGGCTTGCTGNNGGCGTTTATATGGTTTACGGCCACACACTGAAGATGCGCTGTGGAGCCAGTTGGGCGACCGTTACTTCATGCGCCATGATGCACGAGAAATTTCCTGGCACACCCGGCAACTTTGGTGGCGTGTCGAAACCGATCAACCCGTGGTTGCAGCACGCCCAAGCACCAGTGGCGAAGGCGTGCAGGTGTTGGTGTATATGCGCAACGAACCAACCCTGTTTACGCGCATCTGTGCCTTTTTTGAGCAAATCCAGTACAACATTGTGGATGCCCAAATCAATACCACCCGACACAATTACGCGCTGGACAGCTTTGTGGTGTTGGAACAACACCGGACCAGCGATACCTACCGCGACTTCTTGAATTACATCGAACATGAATTGGGCAAGCAACTGCGCACCCGTGGCCCGCTGCGCAACGGCAACGGTAAACCACGCATCAGCCGACAGTTAAAACATTTTCCCTTGGTACCGGAAGTCACGTTACGCGCCGATGACAAAGGACGCTTTTATGTCCTGAATGTGGTGGCGGGTGACCGACCCGGCTTGTTGTATTCGGTAGCCAACCTGCTCAATGAGCAAAACATCGACCTGTGCTCAGCCAAAATCAGCACCTTGGGCGAACGGGCGGAAGACACATTCATGATTCGGGGTGAACCCTTGGATACGCCACAAGGACGGGTTCGGCTGGAGACTGATTTAATGCAAGCGCTCAGCATCTGACCCGCCTCCCAAAGCCCGTCTCACGCACGGGCCTTCAGGGCAGGCTCGTCACTCAGGTTGCACCAACCCCTGGCAGTATTTATCCAGATACTCACGAAATTCTTTGCCGACTTCGCGATGCTGCAACGCATGTTCCACCGTTGCCTTCAGATAACCCATCTTGCTGCCACAATCATAACGAATGCCATCAAACGAATAAGCCAACACTTGCTGTTCATGCAGTAGCTGGGCAATTGCATCGGTCAATTGCAATTCACCGCCCGCCCCAAACGGAATGGTTTCGAGATAATTGAAAATTCTGGGTGTCAAAATGTAGCGGCCCACCACCCCTAATGTGGATGGCGCCACCGCCGGCGCCGGCTTTTCGACAATACGTTCCACCTTGCCCAAGGTCGCATTCATTTGCTGGGTTGCCACAATACCATATGACCCGGTTTCTTCGCGCGCCACCTGCTGCACGCCCAGAATCGAACACTGATAATAATTAAACAACTCAGTCATTTGCTGCATGGCAGGTTTATTGGCCGCATCGATCAAGTCATCGGCCAGAATCACCGCGAACGGCTCATTATTCNNNNGGCGCACAACACCGCATGACCCAAACCCAGCGCTTCTGACTGACGGATATAAATACAATTTACCCCGGATGGCACAATGTTTCGTACCAGATCCAGCAAGGCTGTCTTGCCCTTGGCCTCCAGCTCGGTTTCCAATTCATACGCTTTATCAAAATGATCCGGAATCGCACGTTTGTTACGGCCGGTGATAAATATCAAATCGGTAATACCCGCTGCGACAGCCTCTTCGACTGCATATTGAATCAATGGCTTATCGACAATTGGCAGCATTTCTTTGGGCATGGCCTTGGTGGCCGGCAAAAAACGGGTGCCCATGCCACCCACTGGAAAAACCGCTTTTGTTACCTTATACATATTCAATGCGCTCCCGATTGTTCATTGATTAATGCCATAAATTCTTGCTCGTTCCATACCGTTATACCCAATTCTGCGGCTTTTTCCAGCTTACTGCCGGCAGCTTCGCCCGCGATAACCAGATCGGTTTTGCGCGACACGCTGCCAGTGACCTTGCCCCCCAAACGTTCGATCCAGTCACGCGCATCATCCCGGGTCATCGCGGCCAACGTTCCGGTCAACACCACCGACCGACCAGATATCGGTGTCTGTCTTACAGAAACAGCAGAACGACTGACGGATTCTACACCATAATCCATTAATTTTTCGATCACATGACGATGATGTGCATCGGTAAAAAATTGCACAATTGCATCTGCCACCACATCACCCACATCACGCACCACCAGCAAGGCATCGCGGTCTGCCTGCATAATGCCGGTCAGTGAGCCAAAATGGCGTGCCAGGTCACGCGCTGTTTGTTCTCCCACATGACGAATACCCAAGGCATACACCAAACGCTCCAGCGGCACATGGCGACTGGCAGCAATGCTTTCCACCAAATTCGTTGCGGATTTCTCGCCCATTCGGTCAAGTGCGGTCAATTGCGTTATCGTTAAACGATATAAATCTGCCGGGTCTTCTACCAAGCCTTGATCCACCAACTGATCAACCAGCTTTTCACCCAATCCATCAATATCCATGGCCCGTCGGCTCGCAAAATGCCACAAGGCTTGCTTGCGCTGCGCCGAACAATGCAATCCACCGGTACACCGCGCCACGGCCTCATCGGGCAAACGAATCACCACCGCCCCACACACCGGACAATGCGTTGGCATCACGAACTCACGGGCATTAGGTGGACGACGGCTGAACACCACGGACACAATTTCCGGTATGACATCGCCCGCGCGTCGTACATTGACCCAATCACCAATGCGCACATCCTTGCGCCGCACCTCATCTTCATTGTGCAAGGTGGCATGACTGACTGTAACGCCGCCTACCGAGACCGGTTCAAGCACGGCTACCGGCGTTAGCGCGCCGGTTCTGCCCACCTGCACCTCAATCGCCAACAGTTCTGTCGTCGCTTCTTCTGCCGGAAATTTATGGGCAATCGCAAAACGCGGTGCACGCGCCACATAACCCACCTGTGCCTGCAACGCCATATTGTTCAACTTGTAGACCACGCCATCGATTTCAAACGGTAAATGCGCGCGTTGCTTGCCGATGGTATAGTAATACCCCAACAAACCATCCACACCCTGCACCACCTGTCGCACATCAGAAACCGGCAGGCGCCATTCAGCCAGTTGTGTCAAGATGGCGCTATGGGTGGGAGGCATCTCCCATCCTTCACACAAACCCACCCCATACGCAAAGAAATGGAGTCGCCGACTGGCGGTTACCGCAGGCGACAATTGGCGCAAGGAGCCCGCCGCCGCATTGCGCGGGTTGGCAAACGGCTTGGCACCTTGTTTTAGTTGATCATCATTCAGGCGTTGAAAATCCCGCTTCAACATCAGCACCTCGCCGCGCACTTCCAGACGGCTCGGGGGATGATCGGTTGACAGTTGCAAAGGAATTGCGCGTATTGTGCGCACATTGGCAGTAACGTCTTCCCCAGTCGCACCATCGCCACGGGTGGCTGCAGCAAGAAATTTGCCGTTTTGATAAATCAGGCTAATCGCCAGGCCATCGAATTTCGGCTCGACGGCCCATTCCAGCGTTTGCTGGCTACCCAAGGCATCCGCCACCCGTTGTGCAAAGCCGCTGACATCCGCATCTGTAAAGGCATTATTAAGTGACAACATCGGAAGCGCATGCGTCACGGGTGCAAAGCCGTTCGCTAACCCTCCACCGACCCGTTGCGTCGGCGAATCGCTGCTCACCAGAGCAGGCCACGCCGTCTCCAACGCTTCTAACTCGCGAAACAATCGATCATAGCCCGCGTCACTAATTTCCGGATCATCCAGCACGTAATAACGCCATGCGTGATAAGCAATTTGCCGACGTAAATCAGCAGCCTGTTGAATGATATCAGTTGGCGCCCGCATGGGTGTCAGGTCTTGTGCGAACGTGCAGGCTCAGTTGAACAATCGCTGGGCACGTCTGCCCCCCGGCGGCACATGTCCCGCTTCCATTTGCTGATAGATTTGCACCAATTGTCCCTGAATTTTTTCCAAACCTGGCCCCGTTAAGATACGACCGGTATCATCCACCAATTGACCATCCAGTCGATCGGCCAATTGCAAGGCAAGTCTGGCCATATCAGCAAACACCGCCACACCATTTTCAATGCGCGGCACTTCAAACAGCAGCGTCACACCGCTGGTTGTCAAATATGCCATTTGTCCTGCTATGAATGGTACGTCATCATGATTACACAATGAATACAGAATATCGCCCCGTTCGTTACGGCGCTGATAAACCCCGGTGCCATCCAGTTGCATGCCGGCATCATTGGCTGCCTGCTCAATCAGTGCGCCAGCAAACATGCGTTCGTTTGGCGCGACAATATTCAGTCCGATCAAGACATCGACATCGACACAAAACCTGTCCAAGCGGGCTGCACGTGCCGCTGCAGCATCCACCGCATCGCATTCAACCCGTCCATGATACTGCGCAGCAAAGGTTTGCAAATCATCGCACAGTTGTTCAAGCACATTGGCGGTTACCGCGCCTTGCCGATCTGCCAACTGCACCGCCGCCACCGCATGGTGAAAAGCCTGATTGCGCCACGGGCTGATTTCAACCCATTTCTCTTGCGATTCGGCATAGCCCAACCACCGAACATGCTTGCCTTCGCCGCGTTGGCTCTCAATCAGGGTCGTAAACGCAGTGCCTGGTAATGGATGTGCCGAATCGATATGAATGGCATATTCAAGCAATTCATCAATGGGCGGCGCCGGCAAATCACGATTATCCATGATCTGTTCCACGGATGGCATGACATGCGCCAGACCGACAATTTCTTCCAGTTTTTCCAAAGCTGGCGCGGAAAAATCGGTCGGTTCAATCTCGCCGACTGCGATTGTTTCAGGTTCTGT
>DDOT01000178.1:7489-11942 GCA_002341815.1 Thiobacillus sp. UBA2487
AAAATCATCCTCGGTCGGTTCAATATCGCCAACCGCTTGCGCCGAACGGCCGAATGTTGCCATCCACTGTTTGCGATATTTTCGTTCCTGCCACCAGCTATAGACGGCAAGACCGCCCGATACAAGCAAGGCAAGGATAATCAAACTGATCTGCAACGCACTCATTTGGCTTGTCCAACTTGTTTCTGCCCGTTTGCATCAACAGGCGATCCTTCCAGAATCTGGAAATAGATTTCATCTTTGCGCACCATGCCGAGTTCCACGCGTGCGCGCTCTTCCACCGCAGCCAATCCCTGCTTCAAATCTTGCACATCAGCCCGCATGGCGGCATTTCTCTCTGCCAATTTGGCATTAACATCCTGCTGTTGCGCCAACTGTTGCCGCAACTGCTTGACCTGAAGCCAATTACCCGCACCCAACCAAAGCGGATACTGCAACAGCAGCAGCAACACGACCAAAATTCCGGTCACCCAGCGCACTCACCAGTCCTCAGCCGACCATCAGCGTATCTGATAAAACGCAGATCGACCCGGAAAACGTGCCTGACTACCCAGTTCTTCCTCAATACGCAGCAACTGGTTGTATTTCGCCAGACGATCCGAGCGCGACAGCGAGCCGGTTTTGATTTGCAACGCATTGGTGGCCACGGCCAGATCGGCAATAAAGCTGTCTTCCGTCTCCCCGGAACGGTGCGACACCACTGCAGTGTAACCAGCCCGGCGTGCCGTGTCGATGGCGTCAAAGGTCTCGGTCAAACTACCGATCTGATTAACTTTGATCAGAATCGAATTGGCAACCCCGCGCGTAATGCCTTCGGCCAAAATATTGGCATTGGTCACAAACAGGTCATCCCCCACCAACTGAATGTCCTTCCCCAAACGACGGGTCAGAATTTCCCAACCCGTCCAGTCATTTTCCGCCATGCCATCTTCGATACTGACAATCGGATATTTGTCACACCATGCCGCCAGATAATCTGTCATTTGCAAGGAATCCAACATCAAACCTTCCGATTCGATATGGTAACGACCATCCTTGTAAAACTCGCTGGCGGCACAATCAACCGCAATCGCCACATCCTTGCCGGGCACATAACCCGCCGCTTCAATGGCTTGCACGATCAACTTGAGCGCCGCTTCATTGGATTCCAGATTAGGCGCAAAACCGCCTTCATCGCCCACGGTGGTCGTCATGCCCAACCCGTTCAACAGTTTTTTCAGGGCATGAAACACTTCTGCACCATAGCGCAATGCCTCACGAAAACTCGGGGCACCCAGCGGTACGATCATGAATTCCTGCATATCGATATTATTGTTGGCATGTGCGCCACCATTAATGATATTCATTAACGGCACAGGCAGATTCATCGGTCCGGCACCCCCCAGATCNNCCGGACGCAGCCGATGCCGCGCGCGCAACCGCCATGGACACCGCCAAAATAGCATTCGCTCCCAAACGGGATTTATCTGCGGTGCCATCGAGTTCGATCATGGTCTGATCGATGAAGCTTTGATCCTCTGCATCCAAACCAATGATGGCTTCGCTGATTTCGGTATTCACGAACTCAACAGCACGCAACACACCCTTACCCGAGTAACGACCGGCATCCTCATCACGCAGTTCAATGGCTTCGCGGCTACCGGTAGATGCGCCGGACGGCACGGCTGCCCGCCCCATCTCACCATTTTCCAGCAACACATCGGCCTCAACCGTCGGATTGCCACGCGAATCCAGAATTTCACGCGCGATCACATCAACAATGACACTCATCACATTTTCTCCAGTTACCACGCCGTATTAGAGCGTATGTTCAATAAAGCCGTGCTGTTTGACCAGCGCATCAATTTCTTTCAAGGTATACAACAACGCACGCATGCGGTCGAGTGGCCACGCGTTGGGGCCATCCGACAAGGCACTGGCCGGATCGGGATGGGTTTCTGCAAACAAACCGGCCACCCCGGCTGCAACCGCTGCGCGCGCCAGCACCGGGACAAACT
This sequence comes from Thiobacillus sp. UBA2487, assembly GCA_002341815.1. Taxonomy (GTDB): domain Bacteria; phylum Pseudomonadota; class Gammaproteobacteria; order Burkholderiales; family Sulfuriferulaceae; genus Sulfuriferula. Next base: position 9,487 of record DDOT01000178.1, read on the forward strand.
CACGCTGACCACCGGATGCCGTCCCTTGACCACCCGGCAACTGAACCGAATGGGTGGCATCGAACACCACCGGGCACTGCGTATCGCGCATCGCCATCAACGAGCGCATGTCCGACACCAGATTGTTGTAGCCAAACGATACACCTCGTTCGCACACCATGATGTTGTCTTGCCCGCCATTGGCTGCACGAGCCTTGGCGACCACCTGCTTCATGTCCCACGGCGCAAGAAACTGCCCCTTCTTGATATTCACCGGCTTGCCGGAACAGGCCACCGCCTGAATAAAATCGGTCTGCCGACACAAAAACGCCGGGGTTTGCAACACATCCACGACCGCCGCCACGTCAGCGATTTCGTCAATCGCATGCACATCGGTCAGCACAGGCACACCGATTTGGGCTCGCACATCAGCCAGAATCTGCAAGCCGGCATCCATGCCCAAGCCACGAAAAGAGCCGCTTGAGCTGCGATTAGCCTTGTCATACGATGACTTATAAATAAAAGGAATGCCTAACTCGGCACATATTTCCTTCAACTGACCTGCCGTATCCAGCGCCATCTGGCGTGATTCAATCACGCAGGGCCCTGCGATCAAAAACAGCGGGTGATCCAACCCGGCTTCAAATCCGCACAGTTTCATTAACGTTCCTTACGATTCTTCAAAGCTGCCAAGACAAATGCCTTGAACAGCGGATGCCCCTCGCGAGGAGTAGATGTAAATTCAGGATGAAACTGACACCCGACAAACCAAGGATGGCCGGGCAATTCAATCATCTCGCACAGACCATCCATTGCCGACACACCACTCACGCGCAATCCGGCCTGCTCTAGTCGTGGCAGCAAAGCGCCATTCACCTCAAAACGATGGCGATGACGTTCGACCACATGCGTCGCGCCATACACCGCGCGCGCCAGCGACCCCTCTGCCAACGCGCAGGATTGACCGCCCAGGCGCATGGTGCCGCCCATATCAGACGCTTGCGTGCGCGTCTCCAGCGCCCCGGTTGCATCGCGCCATTCTGAAATCAAGCCCACGACCGGCCACGCGGTTTCGGGGTCAAACTCGGTGCTGTGCGCGCCGGCCATACCCACCACGTCGCGCGCATATTCAATCACCGCCAGTTGCATGCCCAGACAAATCCCCAAATAGGGGATATTACCGGTACGCGCATGCCGAATGGCCATGATTTTGCCTTCAACCCCGCGCTTGCCAAAACCACCCGGCACCAAAATGGCATCCATCCCCGCCAACGCGCCCAAACCGTCCTGTTCCAGCTGTTCGGAATCAATGTAATGCACATTCACCTTGGTTCGCGTATGGATACCGGCATGAATCAAGGCTTCGGACAGGGATTTGTACGATTCGGTCAAGCCGACGTACTTGCCAACCATGGCGATATCCACCTCATGTTCCGGGTGTTCCAAAGCGTATACCAGGCCATCCCACATGCCCAGATCAGCCGCAGGGGCTTCAATACCCAAACGCTGGCACACAATGTCATCCAGCCCCTGTTCGCGCAACATGCGGGGAATCTTGTAAATACTGTCGACATCATGCACGGAAATAACCGCATTTGCCTCCAGATTGGTAAACAAGGCAATCTTGCCGCGCTCTTCTTCCGGCAAGGGGCGATCACCCCGACACAACACCACATCGGGCTGAATACCGATTTCGCGCAATTCCTTGACGGAGTGTTGGGTCGGTTTGGTTTTGATTTCACCCGCCTTGCCCAGATAAGGCACCAGCGTTAAATGAATATAGCAGGTATTGTGACGCCCTTCGCGCAAGCCCATCTGACGAATGGCTTCGAGAAACGGCAAGGATTCGATATCACCCACCGTTCCGCCAATTTCGACAATGGCCACTTCCGCACCCGCCGCGCCTTCCCGGATTTGCAAGCGAATTTCATCGGTAATGTGCGGAATGACCTGCACGGTGCCACCCAAATAATCACCCCGGCGTTCTTTGCGAATCACCGATTCATAAATTTGCCCCGAGGTAAAGTTATTGCGCTTCGACATCCGGGGATGAATGAAACGCTCGTAATGCCCCAAATCCAGATCGGATTCTGCCCCATCCTCGGTGACAAATACCTCACCATGCTGAAATGGACTCATGGTTCCCGGATCCACATTGATATAGGGATCCAGTTTCATCAGGGTGACCCGTAATCCACGGGATTCAAGAATGGCAGCGAGCGACGCAGCCGCAATTCCCTTGCCCAGGGAAGAGACCACACCGCCGGTAACAAAGATGTAACGCGTCATAGCGATTGACCAAGCAGGTAATGCTGAATTCTAGCCTAAACTGCCGCCGGTCACAATTGGCAATCGCAAATCCTGACACGTTATGAAATGAGCAAGGCATATCTGTCTGACCCTGCCCGCACCCAACAATCGACGCGACGCGGGTTCGCGTATGCTAAAATTCGACACGCGCTGGTTTACAACCCTGA
>DDOT01000178.1:11993-21730 GCA_002341815.1 Thiobacillus sp. UBA2487
TCATTGCTGGCCTGGCTTGGCTGGCCGCCTATGCCTTGCGCTTCAATCTGAGCTGGCCCGCAGAATATGTTGCGCCGATGCTGGACACCATGATTTGGGTGGTGCCATTACAGACCGCAACCTTCCTGCGCTTCGGCCTGTATCGCGGCATTTGGCGTTTTGCCAGCCTGCCCGACCTGCGCCGGATTTTAATCGCCGTCGGTATTACTGCCTTACTGATTCCACTGATCCTGATTCTGTTTCGCGTGCACGCTGTGGTACCGCGCACCGTACTGGTTCTGGATCCAATTTTGTTGTTGCTGGGCATGGGCGGCAGCCGGTTGGCCTACCGCGCATGGAAAGAACAACGACTTGGCTTGCTCGATGACGACCAGCCCCCCCTGTTTATCTTGGGTGCCGGCCAAACCGCTGCGTCGCTGGCCCGCGATCTGACCCGCAGCCGGCAATGGCGCGCAGCCGGACTGCTGGACGACCATCATGCCCGTCAAGGACGCGAGCTGTACGGTATTGCCGTACTCGGTACGCTCGATGCGCTAGACGCACGTGCCAGACAATTTGGCGTCAAACATGCCGTGATTGCGCTCAGCAACCACCAGGATCGCCGTCGCGCCGCCCGCCTGTGCGATGCTGCCGGCATAACCCCCATGATGATGCCCACGCTGGAAGAGCTGGCCAGTGGCAAAGTCACTGTGTCAACCCTGCGCAAATTGGAACTGGATGATTTACTTGGGCGCGACCCGGTGCAACTGGACGATGCCGGTCTGCACAGTTGGCTGCAAGGCAAGACCGTCCTCATCAGTGGCGCGGGCGGTTCAATTGGCGCCGAACTGGCACGACAGATTGCCGGTTTCAGCCCTGCCCGCCTGATACTGTTTGAGCTTAACGAATTTGCGCTTTACCGCATCGAACAAGAATTTACCCAACGCTTTCCACACATTCTCACGGTCTGCGTCATTGGCGATGTCAAAGATGCAGCGCTGGTGAACGACCTGCTGGCGCGCTGGCAACCGGAAACCATATTCCACGCAGCCGCTTACAAGCATGTCCCGCTCATGGAACAGCAAAACGCCTGGCAAGCCGTGCGCAACAATATCTTTGGCACATGGGTATTGGCACAGGCCGCGCAAGCCCATGGTACGCAACGGTTTGTCATGATTTCGACCGACAAGGCGGTCAACCCCACCAATGTCATGGGCGCCAGCAAACGCTCCGCCGAAATGGTCTGCCAAAGCCTGCAACGCCACCATCCTGCCGGCACCCGTTTTGTCTCGGTGCGTTTCGGCAACGTGCTTGGCAGCTCGGGTAGCGTAATTCCAAAATTTCAGGAACAAATTGCCCGCGGCGGGCCGGTCACCGTCACCCATCCCGACATCACCCGTTTTTTCATGTCCATCCCGGAAGCCTGTCAGTTGGTATTACAGGCCGGATTAATGGGCCAAGGCGGTGAAATTTTTGTATTGGACATGGGCGAACCGGTGCGCATCGCCGATTTGGCGCGCGACATGATTCATTTATCCGGTTTCACCGAACAAGACATCCGCATTGTCTACACCGGGCTACGTCCCGGCGAAAAACTGTATGAAGAACTGTTGGCCGACAGTGAAACCACTTTGCCGACCCCACATGCAAAACTACGCATTGCACGCGCACGCCCGGTAGATGACGAATGGCTCGGACACGCACTGACTTGGCTTAACCAAACCGGTTGGCCGGATGAAATACAGGTCAAGCAATGTTTAACGACCTGGATCCCGGAATACACACCCAGTTTGACACCAGCGCATCCGGCACAGCAATAGACCCAAGAAACAAGTACACCGGTTGCAAACCACGGTGTCAATCCACACAAAACCGTCACTCAAGGAGATCGATATGGCTGGTTTAACCAAAGACACACCCATTCCCACCAGCATCACCTTACACCAAACCTCTGCGGTTATGGAGATCAGCTTTAATGATGGCGCAACCTTCCGGTTACCCTATGAATTTCTGCGGGTGTATTCGCCGTCAGCCGAAGTGCGTGGCCACGGTCCCGGCCAAGAGGTTTTGCAGACCGGCAAAGAAACCGTCACCATCATCAATATCGAACCGGTGGGTAATTATGCGGTACAACCCAGCTTTTCCGATGGACATGACAGCGGCATTTACTCTTGGGATTATCTGTACAACCTCGGACAACACCAGGGCGCTTTGTGGGCAGAATACCTGCAACGACTGGCTGACGCGGGGTATAACCGCCAGGCGTGATGATGCAGCAATTATTACTTGATATCACCCCGGATTCGGCCCAGGTTTTATCGCGGTTTGTTACCACCGGCAACGAAGAAGCATGGCACGCCGTCAATCAACTGGCTTTGCACGAACTGCGCGAACCGCTGATTTACCTGTGGGGACCAACCGGTTGCGGCAAATCGCACCTGCTCAAGGCTGCGGTCAGCCAGACGCTTCAGCATGACCAACCTGCGCGCTACCTTGACGCCACTTGTCCGGAACAGCCAGCAGACGGCTTACTGGCCATCGACAATGTGTCCCGCCTGGATGAAATGGCGCAAATTCGGCTGTTTGGCCTGATCAACGCCGCTCGTGAGGGTCATGGCCGCTTGCTGGTTGCCGGCTCCAGCGTCCCGACACAATTACCACTCCGCCCCGATGTCACCTCGCGTCTGGGCTGGCATTTGGTTTACCAGCTACAGCCATTATCCGATGAGGCCAAGCAGCTTGCCTTACGCGAACGCGCCTCTCAACTTGGTTTCGAACTCAGCGTGCCGATTATTCACTATCTGATGACCCACTGGCGTCGCGACCTTCCTTCGCTGATTTGGCTGTTGGAGCAACTGGATCATCATTCACTGGTTCGCCAGCGCCCGATCACCCTGCCTCTGCTGCGCGAGGTACTGCAGACCCATCAACAAGAACAACCCGATTCTGTCATCAACCCGCGTGATGGTGGTGCGAATGCATAGCGCAACAGGACAAGAAACCGGTCACCGATTCCACCAGCCGCCTCCCAAGGCCACATACAATGCGGCGGTATCCCCTAAACGCTGGCTGCGGGCTTGCACCAACCCCATGTAAGCCTGTTGCCATGCCTGCTCAGCCTGCCAGTACACCAACGCATTCACAAAGCCGGTTTGCTCTTGCTTGAGCGTCAGATCACGGGTGACGCGCGCCGCTTGTTCAGCGCGTTCGGCTGCTGCCAGTGCATCGGCATCCGTACGAATCGCATGCAAGGTATCCGCGACGTTTTGTAGCGCGGTGAGCACGGTTTGCCGGTACTGTGCAGCAGATTGCGCCAAGGCTTGTTTTGCCGCCCGTTGGCGATGCAACAAGGTGCCGCCATCAAAAATCGGCTGGGTAATATTACCCACCAACGCCCAGAACGGCCCACCGGTCTGGAACATTTGCCCAAATTCGGTAGCCTCGCCGCCATAGACACCGGTAATGCTGAATTGCGGCAAGCGCGCGGCGATGGCCACACCCACATTGGCACTGGCGGCATGCAACTGCGCTTCGGCTGCCCGCACATCCGGCCGTTGCTGCACCAGATTGGCCGGCAAACTGAGCGGCAATTGCGCCGGCAATTGAAACTCATCCAGCGCAAAATCAGCCCCCACCGATTGATCCTGCGGCTGGCCAACCAACACGCGAATCAAATCGCGCGTTTGCTCAAGCTGCTTGTCCAACGGCGGCAAGGCCGCTTCTGCACTGGCCAAGGCGGTTTCTTGGGCCGCCACATCCATGCGCATGGCATAGCCGATAGAAAATTGCTGTTGAAGAATCACCAAGGCTTTTTGATTATCTGTAATCACCTGTCGGGCGGCCTTAACCTGGTCCACCAATGCAGCTTCTTGCAGGGCAGCCGCCACCAGATCGGCCACCAGGGTGATGCGTGCGGCCTCTAACTGGAAGCGCTGCGCATCGGCCTGCGCTTGCAGCGATTCAACTTGTCGGCTGTTTGCGCCAAACACGTCCGGGGTATAGCCCACATTCAAGCTGGCGGTATGCCAGTTATAGATGATCGGTTTCACATACGGTGACGTGCTGTTGTCAGTAACCGCCACCGTCGAACCATTACCCTGCAAACCCGGCGAATTGCCACCCATGTTGCCGGCCAACTGTTGCCGCGACGGTGAATAGCTCACCCCAACCGACGGGAAGAAAAACCCGCGTTGCGCCGCCACATATTCGTTGGCTTGCTGCAATGCCGCATCGGCCGCCACCACACTTGGATTGGCCTTGAGCGCTTGATCAATCAGTTGGTTCAAGTGCTGCGAATGGAATACGGTCCACCAATCTGCCGGTATCTGCTGCCCGGCCACATATGACTGGGCAACACCGTCCACCGCTAGCGTGCTGGCTGGTTGGCCGGTCACGGCATAAGCATGCGATGCGGGAGCCTCGGGCTGCTTAAAATCCGGCCCCACTGCGCAACCGGCCAAGCCTGCGCTCAATAACAGCGCACCCCAACGCCATGAACGCAGAACACGCCATTGTTGCTTGCCGTGGGCATGATCATGCTGGTTCATTGGTTACCCTTTCTGCTGCTCATCGATGCTTTCCACTGCAATAAGATGTACTGTAATGCCGGTCCCACCACCAACAGCATCATCGGCCCGAGGAACATTCCGCCAACCACCACTACCGCCAACGGGCGCTGTACCTGACTACCAATCCCATGCGACATGGCCGCCGGCAGCAACCCGATACAGGCAGACAGCGCGGTCATCAGCATCGGCCGCATCCGCTGATCAGCCGCATTGAACATGGCTTCTTTAATGCCTTGGCCGGTGCGCCGCAGGTGGTTGTAGTACGTCATGACCAAAATCCCGTTCATGACCGACACGCCAAACAACGAGACAAAACCAATCCCTGCAGACACGCTTAAATCCAGTCCGGTAAAAAACAGCGCCATAATACCGCCTGCAATGGAGAATGGAATAGCGACCAATGTGAGCAAACTGTCCAGCACATCGTTGAACAAAGCATACAACAGCACCAGAATTGCAATCACCGCAATCGGCAGAATGATCATCAGACGGTGTTTCGCCTTTTGCATTTCGCCAAACTCTCCCGCCCAAATCATGCGATAGCCACGCGGCATCACCACATGCTGTGCGATGCGTTTTTGTGCATCCTCAACTGTGCCGCCCAAATCGCGCCCGCGCACACTGAATTTAACCGGAATGAACCGCTCATCACTTTCGTGATAAATATACGAAGCGCCAGTGTCCATGCTGATGGTTGCCAATTCGCTTAATGGAATATAGCTGGTACCCCCTGCCGGATTTTGATAGCCCACCTTGATCTGGCGCACCGCCTCGATATCCTTGCGGAATTCGGGCGCCAATCGCACGGTCAGGTTAAAGGTTCGATCGCCCTCATAAATTGTCGTTGCAGTCGTCCCACCCATGGCCGCTTGCACCACTGTATTCACATCGCCGGTATTCAAGCCGTAACGCGCGCATTTGGCCCGATCAATCTGAATATTCAAATTGGGTTGTCCCATCACACGAAACACGCCAAGGTCTTGAATTCCTTTCACCTGCGCCATTTGCGCCATCACTTGATCGGCCAGATTTTCCAGCACATTCAGATCGGGACCAATAATCTTGACTGAATTTGCGCCCTTCACCCCCGACAAGCCTTCTTCCACATTGTCTTGAATATACTGGGAGAAGTTGAATTCCGTGCCCTTGAATTCGTCCTCAAATTCTTTCTGGATCTGTGCCACCAGTTGTTCCTTGGTCAAGCCGTGCGGCCATTCATCAAACGGCTTGAGCGGAACGAACATTTCCACGTTGTTAAAGCCGGATGCATCGCTACCATCATCGGGCCGACCATGTTGCGACACCACAGTGATCACTTCCGGGTATTTATCCAGAATCTCACGCATGCGATTGGTTTGCCGGTTGCCGGCTTCCAGCGAAATGGTTGGCGGCATGGTGGCACGTATCCACAAATTGCCCTCTTCAAGTGCCGGCAAAAACTCTGACCCGCTCATGGCCAGCATGACGCCGGACATGGCGAAGAACACGCCGCCCAGCATCACGGTTTTCCAGCGGTTGTCCAACGCCCATGTCAACACCGGGCGATAAATATGGCGTAAACGTTCTACCAGCCAGGTTTCCTTTTCTTCAACGTGATTCGGCAACAAAAAAGATGCCAGCACGGGGGTCACCGTAAAGGTCGCAATCAGCGCACCGGCGAGTGCGTAACCATACGTGCGCGCCATTGGCCCGAATATCTGGCCTTCTACCCCTTGCATCGTGAACAGGGGAATAAAGGCTGCCACCGTGATCAAACTGGAAAAGACCACAGCGCGATCGACTTGCAGCACGCTGGCAAAAATCAGGCGCAAGCGCTCCGGCCAAAACGCGTGCTCATCGCGCTCGCCATGAATGCCTTGCTCACTAAAGCCATGCAGCAGTTCTTTACGTTCTTCCGCACCCAATTGAAAGTTGCGGAACACGTTTTCCACCAGAATAACCGCAGAATCAACGATGATGCCAAAGTCAACGGCGCCTAGTGACAGCAAATTCGCAGATTCACCGGCCAGCACCAACATGATAATGCTGAAAAACAAGGCAAACGGAATATTCACACTCACGATAATCGCGCTGCGCAAGTCACCCAAGAACACCCATTGAATAAAAAACACCAGCAATACGCCAAACACCAGATTGTGCAGCACAGTATGGGTCGTCACCGCCACCAGCGTGGACCGATCGTAATAAGGGTCGATCTTTACGCCCGCCGGTAAAGATCCGTCGGTGTTCATTTGCCGGATCGCCTCTTGCACGCCGGCCACCACTTCTTTGGTCTGCATGGTGCGGTTCATCACCACCACACCGGTCACGACGTCGTCCTGGTTATCACGACCGGCTTGCCCCAGACGCGGCACAGAACCGATTTGACATCTGGCCACGTCCTTCACGGTCACCGGAATACCATTGAATTGGGTCAGCACCACATTTTCAATATCTTGTACGCTTTGTATCAATCCGACGCCGCGCACGTTCACGGATTGTTGTCCAAACGAAATGGTGCGACCGCCGACATTGATATTGGCATTACCCAGTGCGGTCAGCAATTGCGGAATCGTGATGTGATAAGCCTCCAGTTTGTTGGTATCAACCTGAACCTGATACTCCTTGGTGGTACCACCCCACGCCACAACTTGCGCCACACCATGCACGTTCAGCAAACGGCGTTGAATCACCCAATCCTGCAAGGTGCGTAAATTGGTCAACCCATAATCAGGCGGCCCCTTGACCTGATAACGAAATATTTCACCCACCAGACTGGATGCCTGAATTTGTGGCTGCACATTGTTGGGCAACGTGACATTTTGTTGCAGGCTCAACGCTGCTTGCGTGTAAGCAAAGTAATAATCCACACCATAGTTGAACGTCACCCGCACAAACGACAGACCATAAAACGAGGTAGAGCGTATGTTATCCACCCCGGGCGTGGTCGCCAGCCCGACTTCCATAGGAATGGTGTAATAGCGTTCCATTTCTTCGGCAGACAAACCGGGCGCTTGTGCAGTGATTTCCAGAATCACCGGTGCCGGATTGGGATAGGCTTCAATATTCAACTTATAAAATGCAGCCAAGCCGATGCCGGCAAACACCAGCAAAAACAGCAAAATAATCGGCCGGCGCGTTAGCGCAAATGTCAGGATACCTTGCAGCACGGGGATTCTTTCTTAAACACGGTCGGTTAACATTATTTGTCGCCCAACGCGAAGGCATTGCTCAGAAACAGAGCCCCATCGGTGGCAACCAACTCTCCCGGTTGCAATCCTGACAGCACCTGATGCAAGCCGTTCTGATCCATACCGAGTGTGACGTTGCGGCGATAAAAATGTCGCCGGTCAGGAGTAACCCAAGCGGTCATGGTGCCATTGCCTTCGCGCACCACCCCATCAAACGGAATGCCGATCGATCGCATTACCTTGCCGGTGTGCAGCACAAAGGTCGCCAGCATCTGCGGAGCAATCCGGTTGCCCGGATCCTTAATCTCTGCACGCAAGGTTACGCGATGGGTATTGGGATCGACAGCAGGTGAAATAAAATTGATCTTGCCGTGAAACACCTCGCCCGGATATGCCATCAAACGCACATCGACGGTTTGCCCAAGGTGCGCCAACGGCATTTCTGATTCCGGCAGCATGGCCACCAACCACTTGGTGCGCAAATCGGCCACCACCAACGGTGCAGGGGTTGCCCCCGGTTGCACCAGCATGCCGGGTGCCGCATTACGACTGACCACCCGTCCATCCACCGGACTACGCACCGGCATGGCTGAATCAATGCGCCGGTTTTTTACCACCTCGGCCATCTGTGCATCGGTCTTGCCAAAAATCCGCACCGCATCAACCGCCGCTTTATAAGCCGCCTCCGCGGTTTGCTGATCGGCCACGGCCTGTTGATAATCTTTTTGCGCCATGCCCTGCGCGGCATACAGCAGCTTGGCGCGTTTCAATGCGGCATTGGTGACTTCCAGCGTCGCGGCACTCGACAGCAGGGTCGATTCGGCTTGCACCAAATCCGGGCTGTCTATACTAAACAGCACCTGCCCCTTGTGCACATCTTGCCCTGCACTGACCAACACCTGCAAAATGCGTCCCTGATACGGTGGAGAAACCGGCACGGTTTGGTCCTGATTGAAATCCGTATTGCCAACCGCCTGCTGGTCTACCGAGAATGTCGTCAATTGGGCCGGCACAACCGTGACAAACCGCAATTGACTTGGCGTTACATCCACTTCACCAGCCGTATCGCCAGCCGCCATCGCTGGTTGTACCGCCAAGCACCCCAGCATGGCAGCCACAGCTACCCAATTACGCTGAACACACGTCATGAACCCGCACCCCGCTTCAATTAATACTAACTGGCATGTTTTGCCAGCCTGAGACGCGCATTGTACTGAAAAATTCAAACCGACATAATTAACATTAGATTACAAGCCCGGTCCATCCTTAAAAATTCATGGACCACAGCGACCTTGCAGGCTGAACGCCTTCGCACCGATTTAGCCACATTCCGCAACACCAAAGCCAAACGGGCACCCCGCAGGGTGCCCGTTTTACCTGATAAACAGAAGATTACAACAGATTACATATTGTAAGCCCGTTCGCCATGGCTGGTGGTATCCAGACCTTCGCGTTCGTCTTCTTCGCTGACGCGCAGGCCCATGACCATGTCGATCACCTTGAAGAGCACGAAGCTCACCAAACCAGACCACACGATCACCACACCGGAGTCCCACAACTGGCTGATAATCTGCGCGCTGAGGTCGAATGCTGCCACCTTGTTGGCACCGTAGTCAAACACACCGGAACCGCCCAGCGCAGGGTTTACCAGTATGCCGGTACCGATCGAGCCGACGAATCCGCCCACGGCATGCACACCGAACGCATCCAGCGAGTCATCATAGCCCAGCAGTTTCTTCAGGCTGTTGACACTCCAGAAGCACACGATGGCCACAACGGCACCCAGTACCAACGAACCCATGATGCCGGCGTAACCCGCAGCCGGGGTAACCGCCACCAAGCCGGCGACAGCACCGGATATTGCACCCAGCAAACTAGGTTTGCCATGCAGCACCCATTCGATAAACATCCAGGTCAAGGCTGCCGTGGCAGGCGCCACAATGGTGTTGGCCATGGCCAGTACGGCGGTTGGTGCTGCTTCCAGATTGGAACCGGCATTGAAACCAAACCAACCCACCCA
>DDOT01000080.1 GCA_002341815.1 Thiobacillus sp. UBA2487
CATTAGCCGGCAGAATTGTTTTGGGTTGCCCGGCATTAGCCGGGCACGTACACAGTTAATTCAAGCCATATTTACGCACAAACCACATTTTGACCCCGTGGGTCAGCAGTGCATAGGTCAGAATCATGGCAGCCAAATAAAACCAGTAGGTGGTTGGCAATGGCACAAAGCCTAATGCGTGCGCAAATGGCGACACGGGCAGCCAAACACCGATGCCGCTGATGACGATGCTGGTTAGCAGTAATGGCAGGCTGGCCCGGCTTTCGATAAACGGTATTCTCGCTGTCCGGATGATGTGAATGATCAGGGTTTGCGAAAACAGCGATTCAACAAACCAGCCGGTTTGAAACAACGGGGCCTGCGCTGGCGTATTGGCGTGAAACACGAAATACATCAGCGCATAAGTGGCGTAGTCAAAAATCGAGCTGATCGGGCCGATCAACACCATAAACCGGGTGATATTGGCGATGTCCCATTTGCGAGGTTGCGCCAGGTATTCTTCATCCACAGCATCGGTCGGAATTGCGGTCTGTGAAAAATCATACAGCAGGTTGTTGGTCAGAATCTGAATGGGCGCCATCGGTAAGAATGGCAACAATGCGCTGGCACCCAGCACGCTGAACATATTGCCGAAATTCGAGCTGGCGCCCATTTTGATGTATTTGATAATGTTGCCAAATACGCGACGGCCTTCCAGCACACCTTCTTCCAGTACCATCAGGTTTTTTTCCAGCAAAATAATATCGGCAGATTCTTTGGCAATATCGACGGCGGTATCCACGGAAATACCCACGTCGGCGGCTTTCAGGGCAGGGCCATCATTGATGCCATCGCCCATGAAACCAACGACATGACCTTTCAGGTGCAATGCCTTGATCACCTTTGCTTTTTGCGAAGGTGACAATTTTGCGAATACTTCGGTGGTTTCTGCCACCTCAGCCAGTTCGGCGTCGGTCATGCTTTCCACTTCGCTGCCCAGCACAATCCGATCGACATGCAGACCTACCGATTTACAGACTTTGCGCGTGACGATATCGTTGTCACCCGTCAAAATTTTAACGGCCACCCCGTGCCGGTTGAGTGCGGCAATGGCTGCTGCTGCACTTTCTTTGGGCGGGTCAAGGAAGGCGATATAGCCCACCAGGGTCATGCCTGATTCATCGGCAACGCTATATGCCGATTGCGAGCCATCAATTTCTTTAACAGCAATGGCGATGACCCGAAAGCCGTCTTCATTCAGTGATTGGGTGATGGTGCGTAACTGATTGTGGTGGCTGTCATCCAGTGCGAATTTATCATCGCCGATTTTGCTGTCCACACAGATATTGAAGACCTCTTCAACGGCACCCTTGCAAATCAACAGGTGTTTGCCGCGCCCTTCTACCACCACCGACATGCGGCGGCGCACAAAGTCGAACGGAATTTCGTCTATTTTGCGGAAATCGTTTTCTACCCGCAGGTGCTCGTGCAGTTCAACATGGCGCAGCACGGCTACATCCAGCAGGTTTTTCAGGCCAGACTGGTAGTAGCTGTTCAAATACGCATATTCCAGCACAGGCAGGCTTTCTTCGCCGTAAATATCCAGATGCTTTTCCAGAATGATATGGTCTTGGGTGATGGTGCCGGTTTTATCGGTGCACAGCACATTCATCGCGCCAAAGTTTTGGATTGAATTCAGGCGCTTGACGATCACCTTTTTGCGCGACATCTGCAGCGCACCCTTGCCGAGATTGACAGTGACAATCATCGGCAGCATCTCGGGGGTCAGGCCTACCGCAACCGCCATGGCAAAGAAGAATGCCTCTACCCAATCGTGTTTGGTCAATCCGTTGATGATGAATACCAATGGCACCATAACCATGATAAAACGCAGCATCAGCCAGGTAAAACGGGTGATGCCATGGTCAAAACTGGTTTGTACCCGTTCGCTGGTGACAATGCTGGCCAGGCTGCCAAAATAGGTATCAGCTCCGGTGAGCACGATGACAGCCGTGGCGCTGCCGCTGACCACGTTGGTGCCCATGTAGCAAATGTTGTCGAGTTGCAACGGATCCTGCATGGATTTGTTGCTCACGCTGACAAACTTTTCTACCGGCATGGATTCGCCGGTTAGCGATGCCTGATTGATAAACAAGTCCTTGGCCGTCAGGATGCGGGCGTCAGCCGGAATCATGTCGCCGGCAGACAAATGAATAATATCACCGGGCACCAATTGGCTGATCGGGATCTCTTTCTTTTCCGGGCCGTGCGGAACAAGCCGGATGTGAAAAGCCTCATTTACCTCGTCAGGAATACCAGCGCGTTTGTCTTTGCGAATCACCGTGGCGGTCGTGCTGACCATGGCGCGCAAACGCTCGGCAGCGCGGCTGGACCGGTGTTCCTGAATGAACGTGAGCACAACGCTCAACGTCACCATGACGATGATGATGGTGGCGGATTCGGCATCCCCGGTAAACCATGAAACGGCTGCCAGCAAGCTCAACAAAATATTCAGGGGATTCTTGAACTGCTCAAGAATCTTGGCAAACGCGCTTTTGTCTTTTTCGTGTGAAACGGTATTGGCGCCAAATTGTTCGAGACGTTCTTCGGCTTCGCGGTCGAGCAGACCTTGTTCTGAGGTGTCTAGACGTGCCAATGCATGTTCGGGCGGCATATGGGCCAACTCAAGCAGACGAGAAGAAACGCTGGCTGCTGATGGTGCATTTTTGATGGGCAGCAAAGCTGTCAGGTGGCCAGAGAGACCAGGAAAAAATCGGGAAAATTTCATGTTTCGTTCATTCCTGTGGGTAGTCCAAGGATTGCAACGATTGACGCATGATCGCTCAAATGGTTGCAAAACCTGAACAGAACAAGATCTGTTATCGGCTTATGACCGATGCCAAATCTGACACAGAACCCGCAATGCCTTGTCGGGCAATAACCGGGGTCTACCGCTGGTTAGCGGCAGGCGCCCGGTCAGCATTCAGAACGAAAACTGGAGAGCGCAAGCCGCTAACGTGTACAATGTGGTGCCGTTAAGCAACAACTATGACAGTCCAACTTGCTATACCTCTTATATCGAGAAGCCGCGAATTCTACGCTTGGGTATAAAGCAGTGTCAAGTGACTGTTTTGTCATTTATTGAAGGTGTTGAATGCGTTGTCTGGTGATTGAAGACGAACAAGAAACTGCACGTTATATTTGTGATGGTTTAAACGCTGCAGGTTATGAATCGATGGCATGTGACAATGCGCTGGATGGCGAGACGCTGGCCCTGTCGCGTGTTTGGGATGTGGTGGTACTGGATCGCTTGTTGCCGGGTAAACAGGATGGGTTGGATGTGTTGCATGCCATGCGGCAGTCGGGGGTGCATATTCCGGTGCTGGTGTTGAGCGCGCTGGGGCGTATCGATGAGCGCGTGCATGGTTTGCGCGCAGGCGCGGATGATTACCTGACCAAGCCGTTTGCACTGGAAGAGTTGCTGGCCCGTCTGGATGTGTTGGTGCGGCGTCAACAGCCGGTGCCTGTTGCGCGTTTGCAAGTGGCTGATTTAATTTTGGATTTGGCCGCGCAGCGCGTAACACGTTCAGGTCGATTGATCACCTTGCAACCGCGTGAGTTCCAATTGCTTGAATACTTGATGCGTCATGAAAATCAGGTGGTAACGCGCAATATGTTGCTGGAGTCGGTGTGGGACTACCATTTCGATCCGCAAACCAATGTGATTGATGTGCAAATCAGTCGCTTGCGCAACAAAATCGATCGTGATTTTTCAGTGGCGTTGATTCATACCGTGCGCGGTGCCGGTTATCGTTTGTCAGTGGAAACATTATCTTGACGCTTGTGCACAAATGGCTTGCATGGCGGCATTCAGTGGTGGCTCGTCTGGTGTTGGGCTATGGTCTGCTGGTGGGTATTTCTATTGCGCTGATTTCACTGGTGTTTTATTTTGGCACCATTGTGGTATTGCAAAATCAGATTGATGCACGCATTGCCAAAATTGCCAATCGGGAATGGCAAACCTATGACGCTCGCCCCAACGCTGATTTGGTTGCTGAAATCGGGCAACAATTAACCGACAATTTCAACAGTGATACAGAAATTTATTTGTTGCTGTCAGCTAGCGGTCAGATTTTGGCCGGCAATTTGCAGCGCTGGCCGGTATTTGCCGGCAATCGTCCCGTCACAGCGAGAGTGATTCGTGATGGACAAAACGTCACGGCACGTTTGGTCAAGCGCACGTTAGGCGATGGTCGCCAATTGATTGTGGGCTGGGAATTGAGCGAGGTGGATCAAATCCGCCAACTGGTGGGCAATGCGTTATTGCTGGGCGGATTTCTGGCGGCGCTGGTGGTGATCGTCGGTGCTGCCGTGTTTCGGCGCCAAGTGGAAAACCGTATTGCCGAGATTCGGCATGCGGCACAGGATATTGGCGCAGGGGATTTGAGTCGTCGAATCCGTGTGGCAGGACAAGATGAGTTCGGTCTGTTAAGTCTTGACATCAACCGGATGTTGGATCAAATAGAACACTTGATGGACGGTGTCCGGCATGTTTCCAACGCCATTGCACATGATTTGCGTACGCCGTTAGGGCGTGTGCGCAACCGGCTTGATGCAGCATTACGCACGCAGGGTGATCAAGCGAGGGGTGAGTCGCTAGTGGTTCAGACGGCGGCTGTTGCGGCCATCGCAGACATCGATCACCTGATTTTGGTTTTTGATCGTTTGTTACAAATCGCTGAAGTAGAATCCGGCGTGCACACGCAAACCTTTCAGCGCGTTGATCTTGACAGGATTTTGCATGACATGGCAGAACTGTACGATGCCAGTGCCGAAGCGTTGGCGATGCGGATTGAGGTGGAAAGTGTGTTGCCGGTGTTAGTGAGAGGGGATCGTAATTTGCTGGCCAATGCAGTGGCCAGTTTGCTGGACAATGCGCTCAAATATGCCAGTGATGGCGGACTGATACGCCTGCGTGCATTCAACCAGGGTGAGCAGGTCTGGCTGGAAATAGAAGATCACGGCCCCGGCATCCCGGAAGAGGATTTGCCGAAAGTCACCACCCGATTTTATCGGGTGGACCGTAGCCGTCATTTACCGGGCAATGGCTTGGGATTGTCCATTGTGTCGGCAATTGTTAAGATGCACGGTGGCACCTTGATATTGCACAACACCCCGTCCGGTTTGTTGGTGCGCTTGGTGTTGCCCGCCACGAGTGGTGCACAGCCTTCCTGAAACGTACAATTACCAAAAACCTGTCATGAACATCAAGCCGCAACAACCAACAGACCCATTGATCCATCCTGCTTTTTTGGCGGATATCAGTCTTGAACAAGACTTGTTTGATGCAATGGGCGCTATTGCCATGGTGATGGATGTGCAGGGTTGTATTGTGCGCATGAATCAGGTGGCGTTGCAATTCATGGGAGTCAGCCTGGCTGACGTGGTTGGCCAACCGTATTTTTGGGAGCGCTTTATCCCTGAAAATGAGCGGCCAAGCGTGCATGATTTTTTCAAACTGATTCGTAATCGTCTTGTCCCGCCATTGTATGAAAATCACTGGGTTAATCGCGCGGGTGAAAAACGCCTGTTTCGCTGGGTTAACCGCATACTGGACGACAAGCAGGGTAACCCGGCGTGGTTAGTGACGGTGGGTATCGACATTTCCGATCAACGTGATTTATTGGAGCGCACCCGTAAGGCAGAAGCGTTTAATTCGACTCTGCTGAATAATGCCAGTGTGGGCATCAATATGTTGCGTTATCCCGAGCGTATTCTTGAATACACCAACCAAGCCATGCTGGATATTTACGGTGTTGCATCGGCACAAGTGTTGCTGGGTCGATCATCCCGTGATTTTTTTTATGACGATGAAACGTTTGCCAAGGTTGGTGAACTGGCCGAGGTCATTCTCACCCATGGCAACGGCAGGCTACGTAATGTGTTGTACCGTCGCTTGGATAGCAGTGCGGTCTATGTTGATCTTGCAGGGCAGAAACTGCCATCGATGGCCGGAGAACCCGAGCGTATCGTTTGGACGTTTGTGGATGTGACCGAACGAAACCGGCTGGATCAACAGTTGCACTTGCAGCTATCGTTTAATGCGATGCTGGCCAAGGCCAATGAAATCATCGCCGCTGCCACATCGATTGACGTCTTGTTGAAAGACTTGTGTGAAATGGCGCGAACGGCCATGAACCTGCCCTTGGTGTGGATCGGACAACCCGACACCGATGGTTATTTTCAGCCGTTGGCGGCCAGCGGCACTGTTGAACACTTACAGGAAATTCGCATCTCCATTCTGCCGGATCATCCGGATGGGAGGGGGGCCAGTGCCACTGTCTGGCGGACCGGGCAAGCGGTATATTCTCCCGTATTGGCGCAGACGGCTACGGTAGTGTCGCGCCTGGAATCTGCTGCACGTTATGGCTTGAAAGCCCGTGCAGCATTGCCTGTTCGGTTCAAGGGAAGCATTTGGGGCGTTTTGTCGCTGTATTTCGCTGAAGCAACCGAATTCGACGATATCCTTAAAAATGTGCTGCAATCCTTGGCTGCTAACATCGGCTTTGGGCTTGATCGTTTGGACATGGCAGAAAAAGAACGTCAAGCCCATGCGTATAACGATACATTGTTGAATAACGCAACGGCAGGTATTGTGATGGTGCGTTTTCCCGAGCGCAGTATCATGCAGGTCAATCAGGCGTTTCTGCACATGTTTGGTTATGCCGATGAACAGGTGATGGTCGGTAAAAACGTACGCGAACTGTACGTTGATCAAAAAGCATATGACGATACCGGCGCATTTGCGCGCAGTGTGATACGCGGCGAAAATGAGCGCGCCACCCTGCGAGATGTGGCGTTTCGTCACGCCAGTGGTAAAACGATATTTATGGATATTTCCGCGCGGCGTCTTGATGGCGAGCATGACGTGTTGGTTGCCACGTTTGTTGATGTGACCGAGCGCCACCATTTGTCGGAACAGTTGGCCCGACAGGCCATGTATGATGCACTGACTGATTTGCCCAATCGACGGGCGCTTGGGCTGGAACTGGAAAAGGCCATGGCGCGAGCCCTGCGTCGCCAACGTTTGCTGGCCGTGTGTTTGATGGATCTGGATGAATTCAAACCCGTGAATGATACATGGGGACATGAAGTGGGGGATTGGGTATTACAAACGGTCGCGCGTCGTTTGCGCGCTAATTTGCGCAGCACCGATTTTGTGGCGCGTTTGGGTGGCGATGAATTTGTGTTGCTGCTGGAGGATTGTTCATCCATGGAGGAAATCAGCCATGCATTGCGTAAAGCGGGCGATGCCGTTCAATTGCCCATGGTACTGGTAGATGAGACCCGGATACAGGTTGGATTGAGTGCAGGTGTGTGTTTGTACCCGCTGGATGGAGAAAACAATAACCCGGATGCGTTGCTACGCTACGCAGACCAAGCGTTGTATGTTAGCAAAGCACAGAAAGCGGATCGTCATCAATTTTGGTTTTTGTGTGGCGAAACAGTCGTGCAACAAACCAATGCCTATCAAAACATGCTGAACACAGGCGGCTTGTTGGTCTATTATCAACCGGTTCTGGACAATGCATCGGGTCGCATCGTTGGCGTGGAAGCATTGGCGCGTTTGCAAGATGCGAACGGTACTGTTTTTGCGCCGGCCGAATTTTTGTCGTCTTTGAACAAAAAAGATTTATTTGAGCTTAGTCGGCAAGTGTTGTTGCAGGCAACAACCGACATGGCTTATCTCGAATCGATGGGCTACCCGTTATGGGTGTCGGTAAATATTGATCCAACCTCTATCAATGCACAGTGTGTCAGTTGTCTGCAAAACATTATTCAGCAGCAGCAATTGCCGGCCGCACGAATCATGTTGGAAATTCTGGAAGGCGGCGATTTTCTGGAGGATCAGCAAACGGTTGCGCACCTGACTGCGCTCAGTGCGCTGGGCGTTCGTCTGGCACTCGATGATGTGGGTAGCGCCTATTCATCTCTGTTGCGTCTTAAAGAACTGCCGATTGATGAAATCAAGCTGGGTCAAGGTTTTATACGAACCCTTGAAACCGACCCATCCGGCATGTTGTTTGCCGTGACCGTTTACGATTTGAGCTGCGATTTGGCGGTTGACATGGTGGTTGAAGGGGTAGAAACCGGAGATATCTTTGATGCGGTCAGTGTGCTGGGCGTACCCTTATTGCAGGGTTATCAGATCGCACATCCCATGCCGATTGATGCGCTAACCATTTTTTTGCACAATTGGAAACCGGGTGATCAAAAACAGCCCGCCAGCTTGTTGGGTTTATATACCAAGCAAGTCAATCAGGATCGCGCTGTCAGAAACATGTTGCGACAAAAGTCATCGGATATTAACGCGGAACAAATTGCCGATGCGCGAAATTGCCCGGTGTTCAATGACATGCTGCGGTTAGGTATAGCGGCCGACCACCCGTTGCACACGGTACATCAGCAATACCATGACGCCATCAGCGCCTTGATTCATGCACCGAAACCTGACAATTGGCGCAATATACAGCAGATTCAAAACACGTTTTTGCAAATGATATTGCAAGCGTATGCAGCGCATCGCCAAGCGATGCCGGACAACGGGGGGTAGGGTGGCATGGGCGTAGTGAGGCGGACTGTGGGAACGGGGTTGGTTGGCGCAATCATGCTGCTGTGTTTGTCGGCTTGCCAAAAAACATCTGCACCAACGGCGTCGTCAATGTTGCCGCCGACCCCGCTTGGACAGACGCAAGCGGTGATTACGCCACTGCCAGAAACGATTCAACTGAATCCAACGAAAGTCGAATTGGGCCGTCGTTTGTATTTTGACCCACGTTTGTCGAGTGATAACTCGGTATCGTGTAACAGTTGCCATCCGCTCAGCAACTATGGCGTACAGAATATACCGGTTTCGTTTGGCGTCGATGGTCGTCCCGGTGATATCAATGCACCCACCGTGTTGAATAGTGGATTTAATTTTCGCCAATTTTGGAATGGACGTGCTGCCACATTACAAGATCAGATCAATGGCCCTGTGCATAATCCTAATGAAATGAATGTCCATTGGCCAGTAGTTATGGCGAAGTTGGCCCGAGATCAGCGTTTGGAAAACCTGTCGAACCAGGCCTACGGCCATGCGCTGGACGCAGCGACCGTGCGGGATGCCATTGCTACCTTCGAACGCAGCCTGATTACCCCGGATGCGCCATTTGATCGTTATTTGCGGGGCGATAAAACGGCATTATCCGCGCAAGCGCATGAGGGGTGGCGTTTGTTTCGTGATTTGGGTTGTGTGTCGTGTCATCAAGGCATGAATATTGGCGGCAACATGTATGCCACATTCGGCGTCATGAATGATTATTTTCAAGGACGTCCGTTGCGTAAAGCGGATTACGGACGCTATAACGTGACCGGACAACCCGGCGACAAGTTCGTCTTCAAGGTGCCCAGCTTACGTAATGTGGCACAAACCGCACCGTACTTTCACGATGGTGCCGTGGCCACATTACCACAGGCCGTGGATGTAATGGCGCACACCCAGTTGGGTATCACGTTGACCACCGAGCAACGCGATGCGTTGGTGGCGTTTTTGCAATCATTGACCGGGCGTTTGCCGAACATTCAGCCATGATCATACATCGCCCGTTAAAATTTCTGTTGTTGTTTGTGGGACAGATTGCGCTGATTCTCGCTGTTTATCTTGTATATCGAGCGACCGGTTTGGGGAATGAACAAACATTACAACGGGCGATAACGCAGGCTGTACAGTTGCAACAGGACGATACTGCATTTCGTGAAGCGGTATTACGCACGCGGTACGGCATTGATCCCAATTATGATGCGTTGGTGGCAGCGCGTTTAGCGCTGCATCAAGATTTGGCGAACTTGTCGCAATTGGCATTGCCGTTGGCGATTATTCAAGACAGGCGCCGATTGAAGAGCGATATGGTACAAGAGGACGGTGATACAGAAAATTACAAGTCGCTTAATTCGACGGTACGTAATTCCATGCATTATTTTTTGTACCAAATGCGTTTGTTATTGCCTGCATTACCCGATCAGGGCAAATATGCCGACCTGCAACATGAATTGGAAAATGATCAAGTCAGTGTGTTGGAAACCTATTTGCGGGGTAGTCAAGGGGAGCAATTAGGCAATTCTGACATTGGAGCACCGAGCGTCAATGTGCAGCATTTGCTGATGGTGTACAAGGCGTTGCCGACCCGTACGACCACCGTGGATTTGTTGATTAAGCATACACGGATTTTGGCCGCGCAGTTGCCTCAACTATTGAGTGTTACCACGCAATTGACCTCATCCACGGTGCCGTCAGATCTGCTTGGCTTGCAATCTGATCTGCAATTGGCGTTGCGACAACAATTGCAAAAGGATTTGACGTATCGGGTGGTTTTGAGCGCGCTGTTTTTTCCGTTACTGGTGAGCGTTATGCTGTTTTTTCGACAAAACAGACAAATGCGTCTTGAACGGATCAAGGCAGAAAATCGCCTGAAAATCTTGTCGCTGATTGTGGAACAAAGCCCATCAGGTGTTTTGTTAACCGATGCGCATGGCGTTATTGAATATGCTAACGCGGCATTTGAGGAGAGCAGTGGTTACCATCGAGATGAAGTCATCGGTCAAACACCACGTTTACTTCAATCCGGTAAAACGCCAAAAACAACCTATGCGTTGCTCTGGCAAGCCGTGCAACAAGGTAATGTGTGGAGAGGCGAGTTTGTCAACCGGCACAAAGAGGGCCGTGAGTATCATGAATCTGCCATTGTCGTGCCGATTCGTCAGCCTGATGGAAGCGCCAGCCATTATGTGGCGTTTACGGAAGACATTACTGCCAACCGCTTGGCAGTAGAGAAAATTTACCAATTGTCTTGGTATGATGCGTTGACGCGTTTACCTAACCGCGCCTTGTTTACGCAGATGTTGGAACAATCTTTGCTCGAATGTCACAAAAATAAAAATGCGTGTGCCTTGATATTGATCAATCTCGATCGTTTTAAAGTGGTCAATGATGCCTATGGTTATGATAAAGGTGACCAATTATTATTGGCTGTGGCAGAGCGCTTGGCTAGAGACATCGATGATCGGCTTACGTTGGCACGTTTATCGGGCGATGAATTTTGTGTGATTGTGCAAAGTCAAAAATCCGCGTTGTCCATGACGGATTTTTTTGCACTAGCCAATCAGTTTGCGCTTGACTTACATGCGCCATTTGCAATAACGCCCGATGTCACGGTTAATTTGACCGCTGCATTGGGGGTGACCACGTATCCTGATGTTGAGCACGATACTGCGCAAGCGGTGTTTATTCGCGCAGATGCGGCCCTGCAGCAAGCAAAAACCAATGGTGGTGATCAGGTGGTGTTTTTTGAAGGCCGGTTGAACGATAAATTTCAACAGCGTTTCCTGCTGGAATCAGATTTACGCCAAGCGGTTGCGCATGGCGAACTGCGCTTGTATTTGCAATCCCAGGTTAATTCATCGGGTGAGTTGATGGGCGCGGAAGCATTGGTGCGGTGGCAACATCCAAGGTTGGGTTTGTTACTGCCGGGCACGTTTATAGACATAGCCGAAGAATCCAACCTGATTGTTGGCATTGGTGTGTGGGTGTTGCAAGAGGCGTGTCAATTGATGGCAGGCGATGCCTCAGCGGGCGCTTGGCATTTGTCTGTCAATGTGTCAGCTCGACAATTCCGCCAACCGGATTTTATTGAGGTGGTGCAGCATATTTTAACCACAACAGGTGTTGACCCTAATCGCTTGATCTTTGAGGTCACTGAAAGCCTGATCATCGATGAATTTGATGCGATAGTTGTGAAAATGCAACAATTGAATGCGATGGGTATTCGCTTTTCTCTGGATGATTTTGGTACCGGCTATTCATCCTTGGCGTATCTAAAACGTATGCCGATTTATGAGATGAAAATAGACAAGAGCTTTGTGCAAGATATTCCGCATGACGCTGACGATGTTGTCTTGACCGATGTGATGTTGGCCATTGCGCAACATATGCACTTGCAGGTCGTGGCAGAAGGCGTTGAGTTGCAAGAACAGACCGATTTTCTTTGTCAGAGAATGCCAGAGGTTCTTCTGCAAGGCTATTTATATAGCAGACCCGAACCGGTACAAGATTGGTTACAACACTGGGTAAAATGATGTTCTTTAACCGAGTGGCTGTTAACCAGATCTTTTTATCAATTAACGTGCGCCCTTACTTNNATTGGTTACAACACTGGACGGGATGATGTGGTCATCACGCATAATTAGAAGGATATGATATTGACTCAGCTTGATCAACGCAGTGCATTGGTTTTAATCGACTTGCAACGGGGTATCGTCAATTTGCCCACGGTGCATCCGGTGGCTGATGTCTTAACCCGGGGCAATCAGTTGGCTCGGGTATTTCGTGCCCGGCAGTTGCCAGTGGTATTGGTGAATGTCGCTGGCGCGCCGCGGGGTCGCACGCAACAATCGTTGCCCAATACTATTTTCACCCCGGAATGGTGCCAGTTGACCCCTGAGCTTGAACAAGACCCAAGCGATTTTGGTATCACCAAATACCAGTGGGGCGCGTTTTATCAAACCGGTCTG